>CAYRBL010000062.1:0-12221 GCA_964422385.1 uncultured Bacteroides sp. | reverse complement strand
ATTAATTAATTCTTGTTTTAATGTTAACAATGTTAACAAAACTTAACATAAAATATTCCATCAAAAAAATCAAATTTTTTAGCACAAATCATCAAAATAGTTAAGCTATATTTAATGTAGAAATAACTTCTAATTAATATTCATATCAAAAATGATAGTTATCTTTGATAATAATATTTTCAAATTTATATATTGTATAAAAGAAAAAGGGGGCGTTGTGAAACAGCCCCTTATTCAAGATTAAATTCTGAAGCAATTATTATCTGCTTTTTTTGCTCCCTATGTATGGAAGGATGTTGTGAAACATCCTTTTTTTAGTTATCAAAAAAATCATATTAAAGAAATATTTTTACTAATAAGTTATTTTTAAAAAGAAAATCAATTGATAAATATACTAGTTATTTTAGAAATTAGTTCTTTTTAAAAAATGCAATAATGAACTAATCGGTACATGTATATATTAGCTTATGTAACTTTGGCTCCAATGGTTTTGGTACACCAAATGCTAAAAGGACTTTACCTTTTCTGTAAAACTTAACAATAGTAGTAGTCTTTGTTAAAATAAAACCATTTTGCTCGATTTCGTCTTGTGTATAAATTTTACCGGCAATAAATTTTGTTTCCATCCTGTTATGTAATTAATTTAGAATAATGAGTTGCAAAATTATTATTATACTTTTACTTATTTATTAATATCCTGTTAATTATATTTTAATTTTAGGATGAGGTACGTTAAATAAAAAAAGACTTACAGTTTCCACACAACTCCCGTTAGTAGAAAGGTAAGTCTCTATCAAAATCAATCGGACAAAGGAGAAAAATTACATTGTTTTTTTATTTATATATGGTTAATAGTTTAAAATTTTTTCATAAACAGGGGCATGTGTTTTAATATCTTCTCCATTTAGTTCTACATAAACTACTGATGTATATAAATTAGGTTTAGCAAAAACATAAATTTTCTTTATAAATGCATCAGTGCCATTAATTTTCATTATAGCATAAGCTTTATTATTTACATCTTGAAATAAGGATATATATCTTTTTTTATATGCTTTTAACTTTATATAAAATCCACCAATACTATTTTTTTCAAAAGTAAAACCATAAGCAATATTTTGTTCTAACAAACTTAACTCAGCTCTCTTGCTATCAGTTGCATAATGTATGTAGTACACATCAATAGGTTTTGAAGGGTTTAGTTTTCCATTTACCGATAAATTAGCATCATAATAAATAGTATTTGAGTTTTTGTTACGTTCGATAACAAAAAGCGTTTGATTATTTTTATTTAATTTAAAATTACTTTCTTTAAAATAATTCTTAACTTGATTTTGTTGCCAAGGTATAAGAAAAATAATAAAACAAATTAAAAATCTAAACATTTTATAACATTATTTCTGTATATCTCCTTAATTTCTTAATAGAATTTAATTCGCTATCATAAACTGTTTTTGTACCATTACCTAATGCTTTTTCAATATCTCTTATATCTTTAACCATGCGGAACATTCCACCAATTTCGACAGATGCTGCTTGATCAGAACCCCATAATGCCCTGTCAAGTGTTATATGACGCTCGATAAAGCAGGCTCCTAAAGCGATAGAAGCAAGAGTGGGTGCCAAACCTGTTTCGTGACCAGAATATCCAATTGGAACATCAGGATATTTTTGCATGAAACTTTGAATAACTTTCAGATTTAATTCCTCAATTTTACATGGATATGTTGAAGTGCTTTGTGCTAGCATTAATTTATCGGTACCTAAAATAGAAATAACTGTATCAATTTGTTCTAAGGTTGACATCCCAGTTGATAACATTAAAGGAGCACCAATTTCTCTGGCATGTTTCAATAAATTTATATCAGTTAAGCTTGCAGAAGAGAACTTAAACAAAACAGGATCGAACTGTAATAGGAAATTTAATGCTTCTTCATCCCAAGGAGAAGCAAACCAATGTATTCCTTTCTCTCTACAATGTCTATCAATTTCAGCATATTCATCTTTACCAAATTCAACTTTATGACGATAATCAATATATTTCATTCTTCCCCACGGCGTCTCTCTTTCAATGTCCCATTGATCACGAGGTGTACATAATTCAGGAGTTCTTTTTTGAAACTTTACTGCATCACAACCAGCAAATGCAGCCCCATCAATTAATTTTTTAGCAATATCCAACGAACCATTATGATTTATACCTATTTCAGCTATTATATATACAGGCTCATCTTTACCAATGAATCTATTTCCTACTTTAACTCTACACATATTAATTTAGTTTTTTTAGTGATTTAATTTTGCATCAATAATAAGTTCAGCAAACTCTCGATAAGCTCCATATCCTCCTCTATTTTCAGTAATAATATCAGTACTATTTCTAACAAAAGAAATTGCATCAATTGGACATGCTGATAATCCAACAAGTTTTAAAATTTCCATATCATTCGTATCGTCACCTATATATGCAATTTCAGATAGATCGAGCTTAAGACGTTCGCAAATTTCATTTATACATTTAACTTTATCTTTAATATTGGTATGAAGTTCTTTTATTTTTAGTTTTTTTGCTCTATGAACAATAAGTTTAGTTGCTTCGCCAGTTATTATACCAGTGTCAACATTAACTAAGTTTTTCAAACGTTCGGTTCCCATACCATCTCTAATGGAAAATCTTTTCATTTCTTCTCCATAAATTGTGTAATAAACTCCACCATCAGTTAATACCCCATCACAATCAGTAAGCAGTAATTTTACTTTTTTAGCTTTCTCGATAATATTCATGTTTAATATTGTTTTTTTTACCATGTTGTCCATCCTCCATCAATTATTAAATTTGCACCAGTCATATACGAAGAAGCATCTGATGCCAAAAATACGATAGCACCTTTATAATCCTCAACTGTTGCCATTCGATTTAAAGGTGTTTTATCAGAATATTTGTTTATAAAAAAAGAATCTTGCCCATTTTCAACACCTCCTGGTGAAAGAGTGTTTACTCTAATACCACTTTTACCCCAATAAGAAGCCAAAAATTTAGTAAGCATTATTACCCCACCTTTTGTAACGGAGTAAGCAGGTGGTTTAAAGAATATTTGATCACCTGATTCATTCAAATATAAACTTTGATCAGGGGCAGTAATTCCATAGGTTGAGGCAATATTAATAATGCTCCCTTTATTATTTTTTAGCATTTGTTTGCCAATAATTTTTGAACAGATAAAAGTTCCGGTTAAGTTTACTTTTAATGACCTTTCCCAGAGTTCTAAAGGATAGTTTTCAAATTTTGATAATTCTAACGAAGCTTTAGGATCTTCAAACATATCATTAATAGCAGCATTATTAACCAAAATATCTATTTTACCAAACTTTTCAATAATTGTATCAGATAATTCTTTTACAGAAGCTTCATTTGTAATATCGGTTTGTTGAAAATTATAATTCTCCTCAAGAATTTTATCTGTAAGATTAATGTCGACAGCTACAACAATAGCTCCCGCCTGATATAAAGCCTCACAAAAGCCCTTGCCAATAAGTCCTGAAGCACCTGTAACTATTGCTACTTTACCTTCTAACGAAAATCTATTCATATATTATTTCGTTACTGGTTTAGTATTAAAGTCAGAAGTTTTCCTAAAAACCGGTTGTACAGGTATTCCTTTAATTGATGTAGCTAATTCATTATTTTCGATTACTTTTTTCAACATTAGCAATACTTCTTCGTAGACACTTAAAGTATATTCAATATCCATATCAGTATGTGAAAAGCTCATATTGTGAAATCCCGACCACAAAATCCCTTTTTTAAACATTTCCTGTTGCACAAAAGATTTTTGCAATAAAGGATCACCAGCAGATTCTTTAAAAATAATTAATGAACGGAAAGGATAACCTTTTGCTTCTATATAATCTATATCTAGGTTTAAAATTATTTTTTTAATTCCTTCTAAAAGTAAACTCCCTTTAGTATTTAAATAATCTATCACGTTTTTCTCTTTCATTTCTTCGATAGTAGCTTTAGCTGCAGCTAATGAAAGCGCTTCGCCACCAAAAGTATTAAAGAAGAAAACGTCAGTATTAAATAAATTCATTATTTCTTTTTTACCTGTCAATACTGCTAATGGCATACCATTAGCAATAGCTTTTGAATAGGTAGCCAAATCAGGAGTGATACCAAAATATTCTTGAGCACCACCAAGAGCCATCCTGAAGCCAGTCCACATTTCATCAAATATCAATAAAATATTTTTATCTTTACATAAATCTGCCAACTCATGCAAGAAGTTATTTTTTGGTTCATCAAAAACAACAGGTTCTAAAATAATAGCAGCAGTATCATCATCAATTGAACGTCTTACTGAATCTATATCATTATAATTAAATGTAAAAGTAAGGTCTTTAACTTCTTTTGGAATACCAGCATTACGTGCAATAGTACTTACATACCAATCGTGCCAGCCATGGTAGCCACAGCAAAGTATTTTATTTTTACCTGTAAAAGCTCTTGCAACTCTAATGGCTGCACTTGTAACATCTGCACCACTCTTACTATATCTTACAGATTCGGCATTAGGGATTATTTCTCTTAGCATTTCAGCAACTTCAACTTCTAAAGGATGCATCATCGAAAATGTAATTCCATCGTTCAATTGTTGAATAATTGCATTATCGGTTTTTGGATAAGCATAGCCTAATGATATTGGCCCTATTGCCATGTTATAATCAATATATTCATTATTATCAACATCCCACACATGAGCACCTCTACCTTTCTTTATGTATTTTGGAGCTATACCATTTACATATTGAGATGGACCTTTTGCCATAGTTTGGGTATGTGCTGGTATTAAACCTTCAGATCTATCATATAAGTCATTCGATTTATCTATTATAGGGAATTGTGAATTAAAATAAATTTTATTTAGCATATTAATTTTCATTAAAGATTTTTACTTTCACTACTATTTTCTTAACTTTATTTGTACCTTCTGATAATAAACCTGCAGCATGAGCCTCTTTTGGAAAAATTATCATAAATTCTCCTTTTTTAATAGTTATAAATTGACCACTCCCTGCATAAAATGTTGCATCTTTTTCGGGTATATAATCACTTATTATTTCAAGACTGTTGATATCCGAAATACCAATTACTTCTTCACCTTTATATATATAATGAATATCTGCATATAGTTTATGTACTTCCCACGAAATAGTATCGTGTGATTTTGGATTGTATTCACTTACCATAGCAAAAATCCGTTCACCATCTATTTCGTATCTACCATTATTTATTCTAGAAAAATCATTCTTTTTTAGATAATTTAAAGCTTTTCTAAAACTAGTATTTAGATAAGAATAGTTATTTGTATCAGATAAATTAGAATAAATCATGTCGTCAATTATTTATTAAGTATTCTTTTTGCTAATGATAAACCATCAATCCTATGATAATTTAATGCCTCACTTGGTGTTCCACATGCAGGATAACCTTCTATCCCAAATTTCATAAAACTTTTATTACCTAGAATTGCATCTTCTACTAGTTCTGATAATAAAAAATCGCCCAAACCTCCAACTGTTGAATGATCATCCAAAACAAATATGTTTTGGTATTTTTCAACACTGTTTTTTAACCAGTTTAGATCAACTCTATTTAACCAAGGGATATTTATTACCTTTAAACCAAACCCTTTACTTTTTAAATGTTCACTTGCAATTAATGCTTCATTCAGCATAACCGGACCATAAGCAAATAAAACTGCATCATCACCTATAGTTAAAGCTATACCTTCTCCATAAGTCAGTTTATAATTTTCTGGCAATTGAATAACTCTTGGTGATGGGCTTATATTCATCCTGATTACACAATTTAATTCTGAAGTCTTTACACAATAATTAAGAATCATATCTGTTTCTAAAGCATTGCAAGGCTGTAATATTTCTACATTAGGTAATGCTCCTATTAATGAAATGTCTCTTACACTTTGATGAGATTTGCCTGGCCCTGCTGGTATTAGTCCGGCATAATGAAAGCCATATATTATTTTAGTTTTCTCTGTAGCATTGTTATATATTTGTTCGTTAGCTCTTGATGCTAAAAAACTAGCAAAAGAGTTTACTACAGGTAATAGACCAATTCTTGCTAAACCTCCAGCCATTGAAACCATATCCTGTTCAGCTATACCATTTTCAATAAATTGTTCATTAATATTATTTTCAAAACTTCTTAAACGACAATCTGACGAAAGATCGGCATCTAATACAATGATTTCAGGATGATACATTCCGATTTCTAATAATGCTTTTCCATATGCCTCAACTACATATTCTGATGAAACTCCAGGTTTATGATTATTAATTGCAGCTTCACTAATAGGTTCTCCTAATGAATTTAAAGGCGTTTTGTTTTCATAATTATTAGTTATTTCTTCAATATCTGTATATAAAATAGGATTAATATTAAGTGATACTGATTTATTTTGAATCTTTGATTTTAATTCAATAATAGCTTTTTCAAAATTTACATCATCTGGAGCGCCAGCATGCCATGGATATAAACCATTTCCTACCCTTAAAGCCTCAGGATGCTCCATAAATGATACACCTTTGCCTTTAATTGTGTCAGCAATTATAAAAAAGTTTTTCTCTGGATTTTCTTTTCTGAATTTTAACGCTGTTTCTATGCTTTTAAAATCATTTCCATTTATTCTATATACTTCCCATCCAAAAGATTCAATCTTAGTTCTTATATTTCCTAAAGAAATTATTTCATCTAATGGTTTATCTGATTGTACTTTATTATGATCCATTATGACTGTAAAGCCATATATTTTTTGATGAACAGCAGTTTGTAAAGCTTCAAAGTTTTGACCTTCCTGAAATTCTCCATCTCCTGTCATAACATATACATGACCTTTATAATTCTGATATTCCTTAGCCCATGCCATACCTTTTGCTTTAGAGATACCCATACCTAATGAACCTGAATTAGCTTCTATCCCATCTATGCCAACATCAGGATGACCATCAATACCATTAAGTCTTCTTAAGTTTAAAAATTTCTCATCAGATAATATCCCCAAAGAATGTAATACAGCATACTGACCAGGAACATCATGTCCTTTAGAAGAAAAATAAATATCTCTATCAGTATTTTCAATTCCTATGTTGTAAGTATTCATTTCATTATAATATAGCCATACTACTACTTCCATAGAGCTTAAACTTGATCCTAAATGTCCGGATCCTGCTTTTTTAACAGTAGTTAAAGTATTATATCTACACATTTCAGCTATTAATTCTAATTTATCGTATACCGATATGTCAAGGTTTTTTATTTTATCGAATTCTTGTTTCTTTATTAATTTCATTTGTTTTTATTTTAAACTTGCTTTATACTCATTAATATTTTTTAATTGGTCAAGATGGTTCATGTACCAATATTTACCTAAATGCATTTCATTAATATCTCTATATGCAGGATTATGGTCTAATAATTCAAGAATATCATATACTCCAAAAAAAGGATTGTCTTTATATAAACTATTAAATATAGCATTAATAAGCCAGTAATCTTCTATAAAATCTAAAGTCCATCTATATGAAGTTGAATAATCGTAACCACTTTCACAAACAACATTACCTAATCTAAATTCTTTAGGCCTTTCCCAAATATAAGGTGTAGTATGTTCCTTTTCAAAATCAATTTTAGAATTAACCCATGCTTTTTCGAGTGCTTCCATTGTCATTACTTCAACATCATTCCCATCGGGATAAGTTGCAGGGTGCAGATTGCTGTAGTAATCCCATTCATTTGGATTTTCAAGAAACCCTCCAATTACTTTGTCAATAATTGCTGGATCAATTAATGGACAATCCGACGGAATTTTAACTATTACTTTTGCTTTATATTTAACTCCGACTTGATAGTGTCTGTCTAAGCAGTCAGTTGGATGTCCCCTAAAACAATCAACACCTATTTCTTTACATAATAATTCTATTTCATCATCTTCAGAGTTATGAGTAGTTGCAATTACAATCTGGCCAATAGTAATTGCATTTTTTACTCTTTCTATCATTTGAATTAATATATTAGAATTACCTAATGGTAATAATATTTTCCTATTAAGTCGTGTAGAAGTTGTCCTTGACTGTATTACTGTAACAACATTCATATATTACCATATAAAAAATTATAATTTTGTGCTCCCATATAGTTTAATCTATCATATTCTAAATATGCTTTAGCAGTTTTGGCAATATATTCGGCAGATTTACCATTATTTTGTATAGGACATAATTCTTTTAATTGATTAATATCAAAATCTGAATAAACTTCTTTACCTAGAGCCATTCCTATATATACAACTGTTGAATATTTTGTTATAAGAATATCGCAATTTGCAATCATGTGATTGATGTTCCCACTTGTATAAACTAATGCTTCAGGAGCTAATTTCTTTATTTCATCAGTTGCTCTTTCAAAATTCTCATTAGGATGTAATTTAAATATAAGTTGTTTCCCTTTTGCAATCTGTATTGCTTTTTGAATAAATTTATTTCTATTTTCATAGTTTAATGTTTCCCTTCTATCAGAAGTGGCAACTAATACAAAATTATGATAAGGGAATTCATTATTTTGATATTCTCTACAATTATCAAAGTTTGGAATACCTGTTACTTTAATTTTATCAGGATTTACACCTTTTTTAATAAAAAGATCTTTATATCCTTCTGAAGCTACAAAGAACATTTGATAACTATCAGACAAGCCTGTTGCTGCAGTACTTGCTATCCACCTTGGCATTTTAAGATTTTTAACAAGATGATACATTATAGTTTCAGGGTCGGTCATTCCTTCCTGAACGAGCATAATTTTTTTATCACGAATATTATTCGGGATTAACAAATCTTGACAAGTAAATATTAAATCATAATCATTATTTTTGCCTTTATAATCAATTTTTAAATTATTTTCGTTAAGATAATTTAAAGTTGTTTCTTTAAATCTTCCTGCTAAAATAGTAAAATCAAGCAAGCCATTTTGAACTAATAAATCAAGACCTCCTTCAGTATAAAATGGAGTAAAGTAACAATCACATTCCTCGAAATGTATTGATATCTTATGCATCATTGTTGTTTGGTTATATGAACCACCTATAAATAGAATTTTTTTCTTTTGCATACTTTTTTAATATTCGATGCAAAATTAGTGTGCGAATCTAACCTAAATGTTAATTTGAGATTAATTGTATTTTAATTAAACGTCTATTTAACGTTAAGAATAGATAGATTTATTAACTTTTAATTCACATTAAAGTAATACTGGTTTAATCATTTCATATTTCTATTAAGGTTTCTTTTACTTAAACTTAATAATGTAGTAATAAGTTATACAACATTATACAGTAATTTTGTATTAAAAAAATAAGTAAAATAATATGAATAAAAACATTTTTGTTACAAGTAAATTTGAGTTTAAAATCATTTTCTTGATTTTATTTCTCTTCTCTTATAAAGTTAATAATTCGCTTAATAAACCTTATTTTGATTATAAATTGCGAACAATTATTACAGCTAATTTTAGTTTATATAAGTATAAAAGAAAAGATAATCTAAAAATATTAAATTGGAATATATATATGTTACCATACATTGGTGCATTAAACAATAATTCGGAACGTGCAGAAGATATTGGAAATTTATTAGCCAAAACAGATTATGATATAATCGTTTTTGAAGAAGCTTTTTATAGTAATGCCCGAAAACTTATTACTAAAGAATTAGGTTTGGAGTATCCATATAAATATGGTCCTACAAATCCTGAAAATAATTATTTCGAAACAAATAGTGGTGTCTGGATTTTAAGTAAACTCCCTTTAAAGTTAATTAAATCTATTGTATTTAATAATTCTAAAGGCTTTGATGCTATAGCTAAAAAAGGCGCAGTAATTTTAGAAGGGAATTGGAATGGGAAAATATTCCAATTGATAGGAACCCATCTTCAAGCTGATGATTATAGTATTATCAGAAAACAACAATTAGAGCAAATGTCAAATGAGTTGTTAAACCTTTTTAGGCATAATAATATTCCTCAAATTATTTGTGGTGATTTTAATATTAATGCAAATGATAGTACTGAATACTCATATATGATTAATCAATTAAAGGCTAAAAACGACAGAAAATTTAGTGTTAAAAATATTTCTTTTGATGAAAAAAATAATAAACTTGCAGCTACTGAAAAACCAAATCCACGTACATTAGACTATGTGCTAATAGGAAATGATAATAATAGGATAAATATTAATAGAACTCTAAAAAAGTTTAAAGGATACAACGCAGTTGGCAACCAAATTGATTTATCAGATCATTATGCAGTAGAAGCTGATATTGAATTTTAAACTTATAAACACATTTTCCAAAATATAAAACAACTACAAAAAATCATTATAACACCTACAAATTTATTGATTAGAAATAATATTTTTTCATTTAAAATATACTGTAATTTACTAGCAAAAAAACATTTTATAACATCAAAGAATATTGTAGTTGTAAGTATTGAAGCTATAAAAATATAAGAATCTGCACTTTTCAATCCGTACGTTCTGCTTGACATTGTTATAACCCCTAACCAAAACAACAAGTTGAAGGGATTACTTGTGTTAAAAATATATCCTCGTAATATATTACCAATGTGTTTTAGGTATAAAGGTATTTCTTTTTTAACTTCAACTTTTTTTATTTCCTTCTTTTTAATTATTGAAAAAATCCCAAAAACCATAAGTATTATTGAAGCTATTATTCCTAACCAAATAGAATTAACAAGCTCTTCAGTAAAAGACTTTACAGAGAACAAGGCAATTAACATAAAAGTTATATCGCTTAAGAAAAATCCCGATAAGAATAAAATACCACTTTTTAAACCTTTATTTATGGTTGTTTGAATCATTGCCCAGAAACCAGGTCCAAAAGAGAAAGCTATTGTTAAACCGAAAAGGAAACCACTTAAGATAATTTTCATTTTGTTTTTTTTGCAAAGAAATAAAAAAAATATATAATAGTTGTATTAATTTGTAAAACTTATTATTTTATTAATCTTAAAGTAACATGAAATTTACATTAGATTAACTGATAAATAAAAAACAATAAAAAGGCATTAAATTTCCATAGCCTTAAAATAAATAGTATCTTTGCAGAAAATTGTAAGAAATGACATTAAGTCTGGGAAATTTAATAAAAAGGAAAGCATATAAAATAAAAAAGGCCAACAATATGTTGACCTTTTTAGTAGCGGGAGCCGGACTTTATTACTAAATTATTACTGCTCTATATCAATTTATTAGATTTATTAATCATCCTTTTTATTATCAATTTTAGGGGCTCGGGAACGGTTTTTGGAACGGTCCCGGAACACTTTTTTCTTTATTCACCCTGTTTTTTCTTTCATAATAGTTTGTTTCATTGGTATGTGTAAATTATAATACATTTATGTAAATAATATAAGACATAATATTTACTTAGAATCTGGAACGGGAATGTCTAAATTCTTAGCAATTATTAATTGTAAAAATTTATTCTGATCTGTCAAGTTTGCATTATGATCTATATACATTTTTAATTGAGTTTCGTATTGCCCTTTTTGTTTCTCTAATAGTAGATTAACTTCCTCTTTGCTTACATAATTAGATTCATTTTTCCTTTCTAAAGGATTAGGAATATCCATTAATTTATAAAAGTCTATATCATATTCTAATAATATTTTAACTACAGAATCAAATTTTAGAGCTTTGTTTGTTAAGCTATGGTAAAATCCAGCTCTTGACATTCCTGCGGTTTTAGCTGCATCTTCTATTTTAATTCTCTTTTTCGTAATCTGACTTTTTATTTTTTCTGCCCACATATTCTTTTTTTTGTTATTATTATCACTTAAACATGCTGTTATTACTATTATTTTAGTTAATTTTTATTTTACTAGTTTATTAATATTATTTGCTTACTTTTGCTTTCACAAATATGTGACACAAATGTTATTTATATCGGACAATTAAAACACAAAATTAGGACAAAAGTTTCACATGACAATAAAAATTATTCATAAATAAACATAAATTAAAATGACCATAGTAGTAAAAGAGTTAAGTAACTTAAAGAAAAGTAAATTCAGACCAAAAGGATGGAAGAAAATTGTTGCAGAATTGACAGGATTTGGAGAAAGT
>CAYRBL010000061.1:0-12346 GCA_964422385.1 uncultured Bacteroides sp. | reverse complement strand
TGAAAAACCTGAATAGAATGTTTGTTCCCAAACACCATCTTTCTTGCCATATTTATAGGTAACTTTCTCGATTAAGAGTCCGTTTTCATTATAAGTATGCCATTCGCCATGGTTTAAATAAGTATTATAAAACTCATCCTTCACCAATTTTCCCATCAAATTATAATACTTCCACAAGCTATCTTTCTTTTGATTAATATAATTTCCAACAGACATTATATTGCCATTAGGATAGTATGAAAAAGTATGCGACTTCTTGCCTTTCTCCGAAAAAATAGAAATAGCTTTGATACTGCCTTCAGGAGTATAATATTTGAAAGTATCGGTTGGTAAATCATTTTTAAACCTTCCTTCATATTTCAAAATACCTTTAGCATCTTTCTTTTTCCAATAACCTTGCTTCATGCCTTTTTTATCCACCTTGTTTAAAGTGTCAGCAGCCTGTTGAGCGAAAACACTATAGGTGAACGCCAGCATTATAAAAGCAATTAAAATCTTTTTCATGATAAAATTATTTAAAGTTATTTGCGAAATCAATTAAAGAGGGAAACACAAAGTCGATACTATCCGAATGTTTTTTATGTGACATAAAATCATCCGAAATAAATACGGTTGTCATGCCCAATCTCTTTCCAAAAAGCATATCATTGATGGAATCTCCCACCATTATTGATTTATTAAAATCTATTTCGTTAAAATCTTTTTGCGCTTCCAAACCCATACCAATATCTGGTTTGCGCATCTGATGTCCAGCCTCATTTAGATAAGGACTATGATATATTTTATCTATTCTTCCTCCAGCTTTATTAATTTCAGAAGACATATTGGTATGAATATAGTTTAAATCATCTTCAGACATTAATCCTTTCCCAATGCCTTGCTGATTAGTTACAACCACAATCCTACCAAAGTAATTTGAGAAGATATTTACAGCATCTAGCACTCCCGGAAGAAACTTAAAGTCGTCCCATTTCTTGATATAATCACCAACAATACGAACATTAATAACCCCATCTCTGTCGAGAAAAAGCGACCATGTCTTATCAACTTTTTGTATGAGTGAATCCATTATTTATTTAGGAAAGATAGATGCTTCAACCAACTCGCAAATGATATGACCAATCAAAATATGCACTTCCTGAATACGGGGAGTGTCTTTAGAGGGAACATTAAGCAGATATTTACAAATTTCCTTCATCTTTCCGCCATTATTCCCAGTAAAACCAACAGTAACCATGCCTAATTCATTAGCGGTATTCAATGCCCTGACAATATTTTCTGATTTACCAGAAGTAGATATGCCTACCAATACATCACCTTTAGCACCTTTAGCTTTAATCAAACGTGAATAAATTTCGTTATAAGAATAATCATTGGCAACAGCAGTAATATAGGAAGTATTTACATGCAAAGCTTCGGAATACAAAGGCTCTCTATCATAATAAAACCTACCTGAAAACTCTGCAGCCAGATGCTGAGCATCAGCGGCACTACCTCCATTACCACAGAATAAAACCTTACCTTTATTTTGAAAACAGTTTGTGATAACTTCAGTTACTTCTTCAATAGTTTTTAAAAGATTACTATCCGAAAGCACTTCTTGTTTTAAAGCTATAGCTTGATTAATAGCTTCGATTATACGTTTATTATCTATCATTTTTAGTTTTGACCAATTCGTTTTTCAATTAAATAAGAGTTCCTGTTTGGTGATGATCTGCCTATTAATTCTGCAATAAATCCTGTTAAAAACAACTGTGTACCTATTATCATAGTAGTAATTGCTATATAAAAATAAGGACTTGTAGTTATCAAAGGAGCTCTTTCGCCACTCAAAACAGCAATGAATTTTTCTAAACCTAACCAGAATACTGAAATGAATCCTAAAGAGAAAAATATTGTACCAATTGTTCCAAAAAAGTGCATTGGACGCTTGCCAAATTTTGACACAAAAGAAATAGATAAGAGGTCTAAATAGCCGTTTATAAATCTTTCTAATCCAAATTTAGTTACACCATACTTGCGTTCGCGATGAGTTACTGCTTTCTCTCCAATCTTGGTAAAGCCAGCCCACTTTGCTATTACAGGGATATAACGATGCATTTCGCCATACACTTCTATACTTTTTACCAATGTATTTCTGTATGCTTTCAACCCACAATTAAAATCATTAAGTTTTATCCCCGACATTTTACGGGTAGTCCAGTTAAAGAATTTAGAAGGAATTGTCTTCATTATCGGGTCGTGGCGTTTCTTTTTCCACCCTGACACCAAATCATAATTCTCTTCTTTAATCATTTTAAATAAACCAGGTATTTCGTCAGGACTATCCTGCATGTCAGCATCCATAGTAATTATAACATCACCAAGTGCTGCTTCAAATCCTACATTTAATGCTGCTGATTTACCATAATTCCTACGAAATTTAATGCCTTTAACAGAAGGATTATTGGCTGAAAGCGTCTCAATAACTTCCCACGATTTATCCGTACTTCCGTCATCGATCATTATAACTTCATACGAAAAGTTGTTCGCATTCATCACTTGTTCAATCCATGCAGTCAATTCCCCTATGGATTCGTCTTCATTAAATAATGGTACTATTACCGAAATATCCATTTATTATTGATATTAATTATTAGTTGTTTCTTCAATTTTATCTTTCTTAAAAAATATTCCCATCAATAAAGGCATAAACAGGCTAATAAGAAAGATTTCGACAAATGCTCTAACTCCCATCCAAAAAGGAGTGGAGTATTTTATGATTAAATTCACTTGTTTTTGCAGTTCATCACCTTTAATATAATGACTAAACTTAGTTTCATTTTGTTTTATAAAAAAAGCAATAAGATCAGTGTCGATATATTTTGTGTAAATAATCATAAACACACCAAAACTTAATGCTGCCACAAACCCAATAAACAATCCTGTAAAATAACATTGTTTAAATTTAATATAACCATCTTCAATTAATTGTTTGTAATATCTGACGCCTGCATACATCACAAAAAATAATATAAAATGATTCCAAACAATTACAGGATTCGAGCCCGCACCACTTATCCAGAAAAACATTAGTGTCAATATTACCATCAAAACAGAAGCTATCAACCCATATTGGATCGATAGGCTAGTATTGATAGTATTTTTCGTAGTATCTTTTACCATTTTATTTTTTAAATAATACTATGCAAAATTTTTATCTTCTTTTTTAACAAAAGCAGAAATAATTAAACTAAATATAGCTGAAAAAAATGTGTTCCCTAAAAATGCCCACATCACCATCATTAAAGGACTTGTGAATTTTTTGACATACGAAAGCTGCATTTGTATTTGGTCTTCAGATAAACTTGAATTTTTATTTATTATTTCTTCTCTTGCTTTTTCAAGTATCTTTGGTATTAAATCTGTTCCAATAAAATTAAAAAAGATATAAACCCAAATTGCTCCAATTATACTTGCATAAAGTCCAATCAAGAAATTTGATTTAAAACTCTCTCCATAATTAAGTAATCTGTTATTATATTTGTCTCTATATGCCACTGTACCCATCACCATGCCTACAATTAAGATGATATATGAAGGGTAACTTATGAATCTATTTAGTGATAATCCCATCACCCACATTAATATATTGTATACAATCATTGCTGCACTTACAATTACAGCATAATATAAGGAGTTGCTATTTATACTTTTAGCAGCTTTAGTTTCTTCTATTATTGTGTCTTCCATATTGCGTTTTATTAAATTTGATTTATAAATAATTTACTGCAAAATTAACAATTTTATCCTTGATTTCTAAACAACGGAAAAATAATTACAAAATTATTCTGTAATTACGATTTTTTTTGTACTTTTGCACCGGGTAAGTCTTATACGACCAGCTCCTGCTGAACTCCCCCAGATCTGGAAGGAAGCAAGGGTAAGTGGTTGAGCGGTGCGATGTAAGTAGCTTACCCATTTTTTATTTTATACCATTCATCTTTTTCATTTTCTTTCATTTTTTCTTTTTATTATTACTTTAGTTAACGTCATTTTTGATGTAATACCTTATAGATTTAAGAACATTTACAGGCTTTTCCATATCACATATTAGTTCTTTACGTGAATAATTAGAAAGTTTAAAAGAATAATTTGTGCTTTTTTCTAACTTTTCAAACTGATCGAGGCAAACATAGCATCTATTCAAAGCTAATGTTACTTTATTAAGGAAGATATTTTTATTTTTATTTGAATAATCAAGTTTTTTAAGAAGATTATTTGTTTTTTTATGTTGTAAAATAAAATAATTCCGAAGGTCTTTTATATTTTTAGTAGTTGTTGCAAGTGTATTTATCCCACTTTTATAATCTTTATACATATCAAATATATCATTACCCAATTGCATCAACGCACCAAGATTATAAAAGGCATCGTACTCTGCTTCATCTAAGTTATGCTCATAAACGCTTCTAAAAAACAATACTGAATAAGCCCCTTTACGAAAAGTAATATCTATTATTTGATCTTTAGTAATCGAAGTACTTTCTTGTTTAATAGTATCGATTTGCACCTTAAAAATTTCATCCATAAACTTTTTACTTAAATCAATATTGCTTAGTTTTGATAAGAATATTTTATAAAGTTCAACAGAAAGTTTTTGATTATCGTTAATCGGATTGAATGTTTCTGGAGTGTTAAGCATATTCTCAATAAGCTTATGTTCAGTTCTATTCTTGTCGAACAAATCATCAAACAAGCCTGTAATTGCTCCAGACAAAGTGCTGCATGCTCTTTCGTTTTCTGTCATTTTATAGCCTCTTAAGGTGCAAAAAGACTCTCCTAAGATGGCAGGAACACCTAATCCATAATACGAATTTATCTTCTTTAAGTCTTCGTCATCAATGGTGCCGTCTCCTTTTAAATCTATTTTGCTTATTTGTGAAGGAATGTATTCTTTTAAGTACAGTTTCTGCTTCCTTACATCATTCCACAAAGAATAATAGATGTAAGGAAGCAGAAATATTTTCTTAAGTATACGAATAAACTTCATTATAATACGAGTTTTTACCAGGCAACTACTTCTGGCTTATCATTAATATAGATTAATCGCTTACTTATTTTCTTATAATCCATACCTACCAAAGCATTTTCATAAGTATCTAATTGTTTTTTGTGTTTTTCTTCAGGTTTCCCAGTTTTATAATCTACTATTATCACCTCATCTTCCTTAAATATCAAGCGATCCGGGCGAAGTACACTGCCATCTGCAATTAAAATCTCAGCTTCATTTTTAAAGGAAAGACTACTATCAAATAATTGAATAATTTCTTCTTTTTCAAACATCTTTTTAAGTAATGGCAACAATTCTTTCGCCTCAGTTTCATTAATTATCCCTTGCTTTAAAATAGTTTCAAGATGCGCTTCAATGTTAGAATTTGCATCTATCTTTGATAAAATATCATGTATAATGGTTCCGAATCTTCTGTTGCGATCAGGGTCTATAGAGTCCCAGTTTTCTGGAGCTAGGTGGCTAACCATTATCCTTTTTTGCCAATCTGTAGATAAAAATTCAGTTAATTGTGTTACCTTTTGCTGCTTTTTATCTTTAGATTCAAAAGTTGTTGGTTCACCAAAGTCAAAAGTCGTTTTTAAATCATCCCATAAACCTTTTTCTTTTAAGAAATATGAGAATAATATCGGCAACGAACTGTTTTCTGCACTGGTTTTAGGTGGTAAAGTTGTAATTATATAAAGTCTTTCCGACGGTCTGGTCATCGCTACATATAACAGGTTCAACATGTCCAGCATCGACTTATCATTTTCCTCAGTATATATTTCTTTAAAGCGAGTTTCCACCAAAGCTTTGCTGTTATTTATCAAAGCGGTCTTAAGGTTGCCTATTTCCTTATCATCCGGCACTATCCACGCCATATCTTTTGTTATCCTCTGTTTTTCTTCTGCAAAAGGGAAGATAACTACAGGAAATTCCAAACCTTTCGACTTATGTATCGTCATAATGGCCACCGCATTTAGGCCTTCAGGTGTCTTCAACGAAAGCTTATTCTTTTGTTCGTCCCACCATTCCAAGAAATCTATGATGTTTGCAGTCTTTTTTGAGCTAAAACTAAGCACTGCATCCAGGAAAAACTGCACATAAGGATTAGCTGTAGCATTCAATTTAAAAGTCCTTACGAGAGTTTCGCATAATTCAAAAAGTGGCAACAGATTTAATCGCTCTAAATTGAAATCAAATTCTTGTTTTCTTAAATATGATTCAAATATTTTTATATTGTTTTTAGTTTTTAAAGGAATTATTTCGGGTAATAATTGTTGGAGTGATTTTTCTGTTGATATTAAGTTTTTATTCAACAAAAAGTTTATGATTAATGCCTTTGATACGTTGTCGAGGGGATTAACTATCACTTTTAGCAACGCAATTAGGAAGCGAACTACATCGTTGGTGCTCAACAATAGCGATTCGGACGATATTACTTCAATGTTTTGGCTCGTAAGATAACATGCCACCGTATTGGCCTGCATATTATTCCTGCACAATATAGTTATGTCTTTTTTATTAAAACCATCAACGAATAATTGATCGATTGTCGTCTTTATATTTTCAAATACTTCTTCGTTATATTCCTCTTTTTTGCCTTTTTTTACAAAAGAAATACTTACAACGCCTCCTTTATTGTCGGCATTATAGTTCTGTTCCAGCTCTTCATAAATAACTTTTAAAGATTCGGGCAACAGCTTTGAAATACTACGAAAGAACTGATTATTAAAATCAATTATCTCGGCTTTCGAACGAAAGTTATTTTTTAAAAACTTAGGGTCGTAACTTTGTTTCAAACTTCTTTCTCTATTATTAACTATTATCGAGTCAGGTTTTTTATATATTTCGGGCAGTTTAGAGAATTGTTCCACTTCGCCACCCCTGAATCTGTAAATAGCCTGCTTGCCATCGCCTACCACCATGTTGAAGTTGGCTTCCGACAAAGAATTTTCGACCAAAGGCAATAAGTTTTGCCATTGCAAAATAGAAGTATCCTGAAATTCGTCCAGAAGGAAGTGCTTATATCGCTCTCCAATTCTTTCATAAATAAATGGAATAGGCTCATTGAATACAATCTCTGCAATGCGCTTGTTGAATTCGGAGATGTGTAGCACGCTATCGGCATCTCTCATCTCGTTAATGATTTTTTCAATCTCGTTGAGCAATGCTAAAGAATAAAGATTTCTTAAAATCAAAACCCGTATCGAATAAACCTCGTATTCTTCGGCGAGTATATCCTGTATCCTATTAAATTTCTCAGCTATCTGTGGCTTAATCCTATCTATCGCATCCTTATCGTCGAAACTTGCTTTACCCGAATGCCATTTATCCTCATTAATTGTCTTGTAAACATAAGAATTTGGCGTTAATTTATCAAATCTACCATATATAATATTCGAAAAATACGTTGCGATGCCTGTTTTACCATAGTAGAAAGACTCAACTGTGATGTTGGCTGCTCTTATAAGATCTCCTACCACTTTTGCTTCGGTTTTTAGCTTGTTTTCAAAAGCACGGACTAAAGTATTTATCTTAATTAATATATTTTTAAAATCGCTTAGGCTTAAATTCTTTAGTTTGTCGATGTGTAGCTGACTATCTTCTTGCAGCAAAATGGAGGCAAAGGATTTTAAATCTATATCTATCCTCCAGCTTTTGTCGTCGTCGGCTTTTGTTTTGGCAAAGTCCAACAGTACTTCGGTCAGCAGCTTATCATCGCCCATTTTATCTATCAACACATCTACAGCTTGCGATACTAATGCGTTGCCATCCATTTCCACATTAAAATTAAGGGGCAAATGCAAGTCGTGGGCAAATGTTTTTACGATGCGATGCACAAAACTATCGATGGTACCTATTGCAAAACCGGTATAATTATGCAAAATCAATTCGAGTACGATGGTAGCACGTTTGGCTATCTGAGTTTCGTCCAGATTAGTTACCTGCAATAAATCGGGCAGCAAATATTTAATAGTATCGTTGTTTTCGGGTTCCATTGGATTGTGTTTCGACAATACTTTTAGTGTTTTCAGTACGCGGTCTTTCATTTCGCCGGCTGCTTTGTTGGTAAAAGTAATGGCTAAAACTGCCGAGTATTTCTTTGGGTCTTTCAATACAATGCACAGATACTCTTTTACAAGTGTAAATGTTTTGCCCGAACCTGCTGATGATTTGTATACTGTGAAACTCATTTATTTTTATATAAAATGTATTAAAAAATATTTTACAAATGTACTCAATTTATCTTAAGAATAAGATATATATTATGAATGATTATAAATATAATTTAGATGATGAAATCATTCCCCAAGTTGATGCAAGAATTACACGATACGATACAACAATTATACGATACTATGAAAAAACCATAATATACATCGATAAAATTAAGAGATATTATGGAAAATTTAGCCCATATTATGGAAAAATTAAGTCATACTATGGAAAAATTGCCCGATACTATGGAAAAACTACCCGATACTATGGAAAAATTACCCGATACGACGCAGTTTTATCCGATTTTGTATTATTGCCAAAAAAAGAAGAAACATTATTCTGATGAAATTTCATTTTCAATAGAAGGATTTATATTGTAAAAAAAGTAATTTCAATATAAATATTAATAATTATATCAATTCAATCCTTAATCCTAAAAGAAAATCTTCTTCCACATCAAATAATTCATAAATCTAAAAGCAAAATCCTGTCGTTTGTAGGTTTCATATTTTAATTTGTATTATTAAATAAAAAACACACTTATTATAAAGAAAAAAAGAGTACTTTTGTAAAAAATAATATTGTATATGCAAATCAATTATAAATTAACTTCAGATGAAGAACCTACTGACGAACAATTGCATCAATTAATGTCGGAAGTTATAACTGAAGTTAAGAATAAACAAGATAAATCGAATAAACTATTTTGGGAGAAACTTCAACAATTAGCGAAGGATGCAAAGGAGAAAGACCTTACTGATAATTCAAACAACAAATGATAAACACAAAGCCAAAGCTAATTATAATAGCAGGTCCAAATGGTTCTGGAAAAACATCTGTAACATATAAAATTTTAGAACATCACTGGATTGAAAACTGCGTTTATATTAATCCAGACAATATTGCTCGTGATGATTTTGGAGATTGGAATTCTCCCGAAGCAGTTATTAAAGCTGCAAATAGAGCAACTCAATTAAGAGAAGAATGTCTTAGCAAAAAAGAAGGTATCTTATTTGAAACTGTCTTATCAGCACCAGATAAACTTGATTTTATTAGACGTGCCAAAGAAGCAGGTTACTTTATTCGATTGTTTTTTGTAAGCACGAATCATCCATCTATTAATGCATCTCGAATTGCAAATCGTGTAATGGAAGGAGGGCACGATGTACCAATTAATAAAATAATAAGCCGCTTTAGTAAGTCAATTGTAAATTGTGGTAGTGTTGCCCAAATTGTTGATAGATTATATGTATACGATAATTCAGTTGAATTAGCCGAACCAAAATTATTATTTAGAGCTTCTAATGGAAAAGTTGAAAAAGTTTATTTGGATGTAAATATATGGGCGCAAAGTATTCTTAATTCAATAACCATATAAAGTATTCTTGATTTATTAAATTTAAATCTTTAAAAGAAAATCTTCTTCCACATCAGATAATTCATATATCTAAAAGCAAAATCCTGTCGTTTGTCGGATTCATTTCCGAAAATAATATCCCAATCGTTTAATAGTTTGTCAGCATCCACAAGGGTATCGTCGCCCTTTAGTTCAATGATTTTTTGTTTTATCTGCTGATTGATTTCTTTCAGCCATAAGTACTGTGGTGTAGCAAATCCCATCTTGTCTTTACGATCTTTTATAGCATCGGGCAAAATACCATTCATCGCAGTACGCAATAGATATTTGCTCCAACCATTATGGATTTTATAAACAGAAGGAACAGAAAACAAATATTCGATAAGCTTAATATCATCCGAAAAAGGGGTGCGCGACTCAACAGAGAATGCCATTGAACAACGGTCTTCCCAACGCAAAAGATTCTTTAAGTAATGTTGTGTAAAAAAGTAATGCAACAACTTATTAACTCCTGTTATCTGATAATCGCCAGCAAACTTAATTTTATGTTGATATTTAGTTAAAAAATCATCTTTCAAATAAGATGTTTCAGTTTTAAATAGCTGCGAAAAATACTTTTTAGTAATACCTGTGGCTAATACTTTATCGATACCTGATTTGAAAAGCGATTTAATAAACACTTCGATAGTGGTAGGCGAATTACTGATGTTTCGCAGCTCTTCAATCAAAGCTTTTAAATCTAAAGATTGAATGAGCTCAGCGTAGTAAGCACTAAAAAATGGAGCATAACCTGCAAAGAGTTCGTCGCCACCCTGCCCATCAATTAAAATATGTATGCCACTTTGTCCGGCAGCCTGCATCACTTTGTACTGCGCATAAGTACTAGTAGATAGCAAAGGAATATCCTGATGATAAATAATATTCTCCAGTTCGTTCATCATATCGGCAGCAGTGCAGGAAGCCTTCACCCAATTAGCCCCCGTTTTATCCACAACCATTTCGGCCCAAGCCTCTTCGTTGGTCTCCTTCAACTGATTGGTAGCAGTAAATGCTGTAAGATGTTCGCCTAAGTGATTATTTGTTTTCTTTTTATTAATATCAGAAGCCATGCATACAATGCTCGAACTATCAAGCCCTCCACTAAGGCAAAAACCTATGGGAATATCCGAACGCAAACGAATATCCACGGCATCGTTCATAAGCTTTTTAATAGTATTAACGTGGCCAACAAAAGCCTGTTCGTCGAAAGAAGATTTATTTGTATTGTAATCTAGATGATAATACTTATGAAAGCTAAAATTGTTTTTATTTATATCATAAATAAAATAATTAGCAGGCTTTAACTCAAAGATATTTTTAAAGAAACTCTCCGCTTCTAACTCCACTTGATTAAGGAAAAGATGGTCGAAAACCGCAGCCTCATTAACTCCTGTTTTAAGACCCGGAATCTTCAATAAAGCTTTATGTTCGGAAGCAAAAGCAAACACATTTTCGTCAGTATAATAATACAAAGGCTTCACACCAAAGCGATCTCTTGCACCAAACAATATGTTTTTCTTCATATCATAAATAACAAAACTAAACATACCATTAAAATGATTGAGACAGTCAAAACCCCATACTTCATAGGCTTTCAACAGCACCTCGGTATCGCTTTGACTAATGAAATAATGTCCTAATTCTTTTAATTCATTTTGGATTTCGATATAGTTATAAATTTCTCCATTAAGAGTAATCCATACCTCAGCATCCTGGCTACTCATCGGTTGATGTGCATATTCAGAGAGGTCAATTACTGATAAGCGTCGATGCCCTAAAGCAAGTGAATAATTGTTCTTAAGATTTTCTATAGGATTATTTGCAGCATATTTAAACTCCCTATTCCAAGCCAAAGCTTGAGTGTCACCACTACCTGCAGTATGAAATTCATCTTTATTAAATAAAACAAAACCTTCATCATCAGGACCCCGATGTTTAATAGCATCAGTCATCTGCTTTATAACAGTAGGAAGATGAAGATCCTTATCCGAAAGTTTTAATATACCTGCAATCCCACACATAATCTTAAATTAAATTGGTTGACGATCGAAGAAAGGACTCTTGCCAGAAGCGCTTAAAGGAATGCCTAAAATAATAAGGTCGGCAGCATCCATTAATCGCATCTCATTAACTGTAAAACCTATCGAAAACATCACTCTATTATCCGCACGATTATCGGCAGCCACACTTACCGCCGAACCAATGGCAATTCCCATATCGTTTGTATTGAAAATGCAAGGCACTTTTGGATGTTGTTCTTTGGCTTCGCAAGTGTCGAACCCACACAAAGCACAATTCAACCCTTGAGTTTTAATAGTGGTTGCTATCAATACAATTGCCTCGGATTTGAGCACATTAGCTGCATCTCTTAAAAAGAATTGTCGGTTATCTCTTTTGCCGTATTCAATCATTTTAGCAGCTATTTCTTTTAAGGTATCGCCTGTTGCAACGGCAAGTTTCAAGTTGTCGTTGCCTCTTGCTTTAGGTGCAGTTCGGGCAGCTAAAAGCATTTTGGAAGCTACCTCTTTTAAGGTGGTATTCCTCAATTGTTCTTCAGTTTGTATTGGCATTTTCTAATTTATAAAGAAATAAATATTCCAAACACCTTTTTCTTACTCCCACTCCTCTTAGGAGAGGGTCGGGGTGAGGTGAGATCGGAAGAGCACACGTCTGAACTCCAGTCACCTGAAGCTATC
>CAYRBL010000060.1:0-12377 GCA_964422385.1 uncultured Bacteroides sp. | reverse complement strand
ACGAATTGAAAATGCTTAGAGTTATCAAAAAGCTAAAAGAAATAAGTCCATTAACAATTAAAGCAACCTTTTTGGGCGCTCATGCAGTTCCAAGAGCTTACAAAGGTAAACAAACAGAATATGTCGACCATGTTATAAACGAGATGATTCCGATGGTTGCTGCCGAAGATTTAGCAGATTATATCGATGTGTTTTGCGACAAAGGTTTCTTTACAGTAGAAGACACCGAGCGCATCCTAAAAGCTGGTTTGCTTCACGGTATGCGCCCAAAAATACATGCTAATGAACTCGATTATTCAGGTGGTATCCAAATAGGTGTAAAATATTACGCTTTGTCAGTCGACCATTTGGAATATACTGGCGATGCCGAGATTAACTGTTTGTTGCAATCCGAAACGATGCCTACTTTATTGCCTGGGGCAGCTTTCTTTTTGGGTATGCCTTACGCGCCAGTCCGTAAAATGATTGATGCAGGACTTCCAGTTGCAATGGCCAGCGATTTTAATCCTGGTTCGTCGCCTTCCGGCAATATGCAGTTCATCATGTCCTTAGGCTGTATCAAATATAAAATGACTCCTGAAGAAGCATTGAATGCAGTTACAATAAATAGTGCCTATGCAATGGATCAATGCGAGTTTTTAGGTAGTATTTGTGTGGGTAAAATTGCAAATCTTTACATCACCAAACCTATTCCTACTTACGAGTTTATGCCGTATTCCTATGGTAGCAATAAAGTGGATACTGTTATCCTTAATGGGAATATAATTACGAATTAAGAAAATAAGATAATTTGGAGTATGTCGTCATTGCGAGGAGGTACGACGAAGCAATCTAAAAAAAGTATTAAGAATTTATACATGAAAATAATAATCATCAACGGACCAAACCTAAACTTGTTGGGAGTTCGCGAAACACAAATATATGGAGATGCTTCTTTCGAAACTTATCTCGAGAAACTAAGAAATGAGTTTAAAGACCTGACAATAGACTATTATCAAAGCAATGTTGAAGGCGAGTTAATAAATAAATTGCACGAAACAGGCTTTAGTTATGATGGAATTATTTTAAACGCCGGAGGGTACACCCATACATCTGTTGCAATAGCTGATGCAATAAGTTCAATTTCTACAGATGTAGTTGAAGTGCACATTTCGAATGTATATAAAAGGGAAGAATACCGTCATACTTCATTAATTGCATCCAAATGCAAAGGAAGTATAATAGGATTTGGTTTGGATAGCTATAGATTGGGAATTCTTTCTTTTATTTAAGAGAAATATTTACTATTTAAGTCAGAGAATTTAGTTTTTTTCTTTAAATAATAATGTAAAACTATTTTTTTGGTATAAATTTTACTTACTTCTTTTTGCAAAAGCTGCTTTCTCTTTCTCCTATTATTATTATAAGAGGCATAAAAACTCAAATGCGCCCTAAGAACAGCATATAAATCTTTGTAACCACCTTCGGATAGGAACTTTAGAGCAGCAATTCCATCTAAAAACAGACGAGCAATTATTACTTTATATATTTTATTTGCAGGAAGATTTTTAAATAAAAGATTAAAGTTATTACGGAAGTTTAAGAATGTCTTACGAGGCGAATTCTTAGGCAAAGTGCCACCTCCAACATGATAAACCACAGATTCGGGGCAATACATTATCTTATAACCTTGGTTTTTCATCCTCCAACAGAAATCAATCTCCTCCATGTGTGCAAAAAAATCATTGTCTAATCCACCATGTTTGTGGTATAACTCAGCTCTAACAAACATTGCAGCACCTGTAGCCCAGAATACTTCGCAAATGTCATCATACTGTCCATTATCTTTTTCTAAAGTATTAAAAAGCCTGCCTCTACAAAACGGATAACCATATTTATCAATAAAACCACCTGCAGCACCAGCATATTCAAAATACTCTTTCTGATAAAATGAGCGCAATTTAGGTTGGCAAACAGCTATGTTTTTATCCGAGTCCATCAAATCAATTACAGGTTTTATCCAATTTTCTGTTACCTCAATATCTGAATTCAATAACACATAATATTCTGCATCAATTTGAGCTAATGCATCATTATATCCTTTCGAAAAACCTCCATTATCATTATTTAATATAATACGAATGTTTGGAAAATTGTTTTTAAGAAAAGCTATGGAGTCATCAGAAGAAGCATTATCGGCAACAATAATTTCAGCATGTGAAGATGAATGTTTGATTACATCTGGTAAAAATTGTTCAAGAAATTTCTTCCCATTCCAATTAAGTATTACAACTGCAGTTTTAGTCATGTATTAGTTATTTATGCGTTTTCGCTTCCATCTTCGATGAGACCAAAGCCAGTTTTCAGGATTCTTATTAATAAATTCTTCCAAAGCTCTAACGTATTTCTCGGTGATTTCGTGTTCAGCAGTTTCTTTAGGTTTATCAGTTATAAAATGTACTTCTGCTTCATAATATCCCCTTTTAATTCTATTTACAGGCATAAATACTACAGCATAATCCAAAGTTTTAGCCATTTTTTCAGTACCAGTATAAAAGGCTGTCTCCTGATTTAAGAAAGTAGTCCAATAATGGTCTCCATTTTGAGGAGGAGCCTGATCGCCCACCACTAAATTAACGGTAAGTTCGTTTTTATGTTCCACAAACTTCCTAAAAGATTGCTGCATAGTAACAGGGGTAACTCCAAATCTACTACGCATCCTTTTAATATAGCCATCAAAATAAGGATTTGAGAGCTGCTGATAAATAGCAAAAGTTTTAGTGTTGAAAACATAAGGAAAAAACACTCCGCCAAGCTCCCAATTACCAGTATGCCCACCAATAGCTATAATACTTTTATTAGCTTTTAATAAATCGGTAATAATTTCTGAGTTTTTATAGGTCATTCTTTTTGATAATTGCTTGCCATTAGCATGTACAAGTTTAATAGACTCTACAAGAATATCTCCAAAAGAATGATAGAATTTTTTTCTTATCAAACGTATTTCTGCATCAGTTTTTTCAGGAAAAGAATTCTTCATATTGTTATAAACAACTTCTTTTCGATAGCCTACAACATGATACATTATAAAAAACATGAAATCCGAAACCATATAAAGAGCTCTATATGACAACAATGACAGTACTTTTTGTATAATAAGAAAAAAATAAAAACCTATTTTCATTTAATTTTAATTTGAGTGTACAAAAGTAGCTCATTATTTCAATAATGAGCTACTTTTTTATTATAAAAATGAAAACAAATTTTAATGAGGGTTATTATATAGTTCACCAGCTCTACCTGCAGGACGAGTATCGCCAGTATTTTCGTAAATATCGTTGTTCCTCGAAAGTCTATATTCCCAGTTAGGGTCGTATACTTCACCAAATACATTTGAATGTATCAATTCAAAGTCACCAAGAGCAAGATTTGGATTATAGAACACGAATTTTTTATTACTTAAATTGTGTCCAGAAACTTGATCAGGAGGAGTATTACTATTTGAAGTAGAAAATCGATTCATATAATCTTTTTTAATTGAATAATACTGCCAAATCTGATAAGGAACAGAGCCCCATCCTTCGTCAGCTAAACCTTTACTTGTTTCAAAAGGTCTGTCGTATATCTCACTTGGAGGCCCATATTGTAAAAATACTCTTCCACGATCCGTATCATATCCTCTTTTGAATTTAGTGCCAAAGTTTTTATTTGCTATAGCAACTTCTTTTTTATAGCTCATCCATGCTGTTTCTGGGAAAAGATTGTCGCGTTGCACCCAAAAGTTCAATAAGAATTGTTGCATAACTACAACTTCAACCTTTTTTAATTGATTATTAATAAAATCCTTTTCAAATTCAGTGGAAATAGGATATAGTGATTTTATTATATCAGTTAAAGAATCTTTATCTAAAATAGCTCCTGCAAATGTTTCTTCAACAGTCATTGTCTGTAAAGTTTTAATATCATATTGTATCCCTGGATTGCTCCTTTTAATATGAACTTTATTTAATGTTAATACTGCGTTCTCTTTATTGCGCGCTTCTATCACTAAATTATAATTGCCAGAAGGTAGATTTGTAATGTCAAACTCTCCAAAGATTACATTTACCATTCTAACAGAATCTCTTTTGTATCTAACAAAATCGCCAATGGTTCTATTGGTTTCTGAAGATTCAAGATAGTATTTTAATAAAAACATTCCATTTTCGCCTAATACTTTTTCAGTATTATAAAGTTCAGAATAAAATGTTAGCTTATTAATTTGCTCAGGATAGAAATCTGAGATAAAAGGTATCAAGTCATAACCACTTTTAGTAACAATAGTTGGGTTTGTTGATTTCTTATATGATTCTATCAATTCAATTCCTGAAATATTTATAGTGTCTTTTGGATATTCGATGCTAACTTGATTAACGCTATTGAAAGGATGATCAGTACTATTTTTATCCGATAATGAAAATTCGAAATCATAAGCTCCATTAGGTAAAATAAATCTTTGTTGATCCAGAAAATTAAAATTTAAGTTTAAGGTATCATCAAGTTCTGCACTTAAAAGATTGTATTTTTTATAATCTTTTACTTTTTTATCCTGTTTAAATATCATTGTAACCTCAATAGTAGCTTGATATTTATTATTACTATTCTTTATAAAGTTTACACTTTTACCATAAACAGATAAATAAGTCTCAAGGTAAGGACCATGTTCGGGGGAATAGAAAGTAGCATAAAGAAATGATGCTGTCAACTTTTTTGCTGTTAGCGTATTGATATTAACTAACAATATAAAGGATACTATTATGAGTATAATTTTTTTCATATGAGTAATATTTAGTTTACAAAATTATAAAAATAAATAGTTTTAAAGTAATAATAATCTTATTTTATTCAATAAAACGTTATCAAATCAGTTAACGGATTGATTTAGCAAGTTAACGGTAGATTTTTAAACTAAAATTATTAATTTTAAAAGATAAGGTATTTGGATTAATTAAAAATAAATTAAAAAAAAATCACTTTTTTTTCAATGTGTTTATTCTATTCTAAAAGATAACATTAGAAAGTAAAATCAATGCTTTTCAAAAGAAAGTTGCAATATTTTTTAAAAATATAATTTGTATATTAAAAAAAAGTAGTACTTTTGCAGTGGAGAGTTGGCAGAGTGGTCGATTGCGGCGGTCTTGAAAACCGTTGAACTGCGAGGTTCCGGGGGTTCGAATCCCTCACTCTCCGCATAACGAATCAAATTATTGGTTCGTTTTCTTTTTTTATAGACCTCTCTATTACATCCTTTTCATTTATATTTTTAACTCAAATCAATTTTATTTGTTTATAATCATTAATTATTACTATTTTTGTAGAGCTTTATAAACAATAAAATAAATATTAAATGAAAATTAAAACAATTCATGCTGATTCTATAATTGAATTTAAACGAACTTATAATTCACATAAGGCTTCTGAATTCAATCCAAATATTGCAATCATTTTTGCTTCTGTTGATGTGGATATCAATGAACTTAAATGTTTTTTTGAAACTGAAGACATTGATGTTTTTGGATGCTCTTCTTGTGGAGAATTCGTTTATAACGAAAGTTCACATGACATAACTGAAGGTTCGGTGGTATGTATGTTAATGGAACTTTTGCCTGATTCATATAAGTTAAACTTATTTAATGGCGATAATATTACCTCCTTTGATTTAGGAAGTAAAGTTGGGAATTGGACAAAAGAAGCTTATCAAAACCCTGGACTACTTATTTTAGCTAGTGGATTAAGTACTGATGGTGAAGCTTTGGTTAGAGGTATTCAACATACAACGGATGATGCTATTAAAATGTTTGGTGGATTAGCTGGTGATGATGCAAAATTTAAAGATACATTTGTTTTTTCTAAAGATAAAGTAGAAAATAATGGCACTTTAGCGATGGCTTTAGATCTTGATGTTTACGAGATGCAAGGTTTAGCTTCAAGTGGATGGGTAGGAATTGGTGCAGATAAAATAGTAACTAGTTCGGAAGGAAATATTGTTTATACAATAGACAATCAGCCAGCATTAGATGTTTATAAAGAGTATTTAAATGTAAGCGATAACGATCTTCCTGAAATTGGAATTGAATTTCCTCTTTTATTAAAAAATAAAGGAAGAGAAGATGTTTTGAGAGCTGTAGTGAATGTAGATAAAGTTAAGAAATCTCTGATTTTTGCTGGTTCAGTTCCACAAGGTTCTACTGTTACGTTTTCGAGTTCCCCTGGTTTTGGAATTATTGAATTAACAAAAGAAAATATTAATCAGTTTTATAATATAAATAAAGATGCTGATGTATTAATTTTGTTCTCATGTATGGCTCGTCATAATGCGTTAGGACCAACTATATCTGACGAAATAGAAGATGCCTGGCACAAATGGAATGTTCCTTTAATTGGTTTCTTTACATATGGTGAAATTGGAAATAACTTTAATTCATCATGTAATTTCTATAACCAAACATTTACTTTAGTTTCATTAAAGAAAAAATAAAAATGTCGACTAAGATACAATCTTTAATTGATGAGTTGAAAAGCATTGAATCTAATGATGATTTTCTTAAAGTAAAAGAAGATATTCTTCTTGAATTAAAGAAAATTAAATCGGATGAAGAAAAGCTCAACTTCCAATATGCCAGATCTAGTAAAGAAAAAAATATACTTTCTTCACTACTTACTCGCACAAGCGCCGACCTTAAAAAGGTTTCAGATAACTTGAAGGAAAGAGCTGAAGAGCTTTCTACTATTTTGGCTACCATACCTGCTTATGTTTATTTTAAAGATATAAATCTTAAATATGTCTTGGTTAACCGTTCGTTTGAAGAATTAATAAATAAAAAAGCAGAAGATATTGTTGGCAAAAGACTACACGAAATTATTAGTACTTATCATAACGATACCTACAATCAAAAGGAACAAGAAGTTTTAGAAACAGGAAAATCTCTTTATGATATTGAGGAAGAGATTATGATTAATGATAGTTTAAATTATTTAAATACTAACATTGCCCCAATTCGTAATTTAGAAAACGAAATTATCGGTATTATTGGAATCTCTTTAAATATAACTGAAAGAAAACATAACGAACAAGAACTTTTGCATGCTAAAGAATTGGCTGAAGCTGGTACTCAAGCCAAGAATGAATTTATTGCAAGTGTTTCGCACGAGTTTCGTACTCCTATGAACGGTATTTTAGGCCTCTCTGAAATACTTAGAAATACAAATCTTACACACGAACAACTCGATTTGTTAAAAGGTATTACCACTTCTGCTGATAATCTTTTGGTACTTTTAAATGATGTATTGGATTTTTCGGCTATAGAAGCTGGTAAAATGGAAATCGACTATCAAGCCTTTGATCTTAACAAATTATTAGATGATATTAATCTGGTAATTGGCATAAGAGCTAAAGAAAAAGATTTAGAATTTAATATTATTAAAGAAGAAAACTTACCAAATATTTTGGTTGGTGATGCGCAAAGGCTGCGTCAGATAATTATTAATCTAGCAAATAATGCAGTTAAATTTACGGAGGAAGGCAAGGTAAATGTTAATATTACAAAACAAAAAACAGAAGATAATAAGCTAACAATTCGCTTTGAAGTTGCCGACACAGGCATTGGAATTCCTCATGCTGCGATGCAATCTTTGTTTCAGGTTTTCTCGAGAGTTAAGCAAGATAAATCCAAACTTATAGCCGGTACAGGCTTAGGCTTATCTATTTGCAAAAAGCTTACGGATATGATGCAGGGCGATATTGGTGTGGAAAGCGTACAAGGAAAAGGCTCTATGTTTTGGTTTACATTACCATTTGAAGTGGGTGTTCAGAAAGCAATTGTTGATGAAATAAAACCTATTGAAATTGTAAAATCGGATGGTAAAAAACATATTTTACTTGTTGACGACAATCATATTAATCAACGTATTTCTAAGTTTCATCTTGAGAAAATGGGCTTAAAAGTTGATCAGGCTTACAATGGTCAGGAAGCTTTGAGTAAATATTGTCAGAATAATTATGATTTAATAGTTTTGGATATTCAAATGCCGATTATGGATGGTTATGAAGTGGCCAAAGCTATTAGAGATGTTGAGAAAAACACAGCCCGTCATATTCCTATAATTGCTTTAACAGCCAATGCGATGAAAGGTGACAAAGAGAAATATTTGAATGCCGGAATGGATGATTATATTAGTAAACCATTCACTTTAGATACCTTTAGTAAAGTAATAAATGCACAGCTTTTTGGAGAATAAATCTATTCTCTAAGTTTCCCTCTGGCCATAGATGCAAAGGTTCCGATTGCGCACAATACTGTAAATATTACAAATGCAATGTGTGTACTGTTCAAGAACTGAGGGTAGTATTCGGGGGTTATCTTTACTTTTCCTATATATAACGTAAATATTAAAGTTACAATTCCAAAGCTTATCGATTGCCCTGTTAGGCGCATAGTGCCTACTGATGCTGATGCTACTCCGTAAAATTTCCTTTCTACAGAACTCATTATTGCGTTGGTGTTTGGCGATGAAAACAAAGAGAATCCCAAGCCAATTAATATTAATGACAAAACAATATATAATGTAGATGTTTCGTATCCTAAAAATACAAATGGGATCAAACCTAAAGTGGTTAAGCCCATACCTATTGAGGCTAATACTTGTGGTTCTCGCTTGTCGGAAAGCTTGCCTGCCATTGGCGAAAATATTGCCATCGTTAAGGGTTGTGCTATCATTATTATTCCGGCTTTGTCGGGGGTTAAGCCTTTAATATATAATAGATATAAGCTTAAAAGATAGCCAACAGTAAAAGTTGCACTATAATTAATAAAGGCAGTAATGTTGGATAAAATAAATATTGTATTTTTTTTGAAACTACTTAAATCTAAGACAGGAAATTTTACTTGTTCTTCTAATTTTAGGAATAATATTAAGATAATTATACCAGCTATTAAAGAAATTATTCCACTTACATCCGAAAGCGTTGAAAAGCCATACATCACACCAAACATTCCTATTATATAAACAAAAGAGCCTTTTAAGTCGAGTTTCTCTCCTTTGGCTTCGGCCCAATCTCCTTTTAATTTATAATAAATAACAGGAACAATTAATAAACTAAAGATAAAACCTGCATAATATATAGAGCGCCAGCCAAAATAATGCACCATAAAACCGCCAATAACTGGGCCTAATGACAAGCCCATATAAGTAGCAGCAAGGTTATAGCCCAGTACTTTGCCTCTTTGGTTTTGTGGAAACACAGAAGAAAGAATTGCAATACCTGTTCCGAAAATCATAGCTGAACCAATGCCTTGTAAGGCACGGGCAACGATTAAGAAATTATCGTTTGGGGCAATTGCAGATAATAAAGATGCGATGCTAAAAGAAATGATGCCATAGGTATAAATCTTTTTGCGACCATACATATCGGCGATTTTACCAATAGGAACCAACAGAACGGCTGCAGTAATAAAATAAGAAAGCGAAACCCAGTTTAGTTTGACTGCATTGAGCGAAAATTCTTGTGCTATCGATTTGATGGCAATATTATTAGCCGAAACAATATAGGTAGTAAGAAAAGATGAAAGTATGGTAGCAAAAAGGGCAACTCTACTACCAACGACATTTGTGTGTGGATCCATTATATATATGTATAAATTTTGTGCAAAAGTATGAAAAAAACAATGAAAACGCTTTAAAGTTTGCTTAAATATGTTTTGATTTTGGTTTATTAACAATTTCATTTTCTTTTTTGTGATTTCATTTTGGAGAGGGGAAAATAAATAATTACACTTTTTTATTTTGTAAATAGAATGAGTGAGCATTATTAGTTATTTTAGATTAGTTATTCGTTTTTAGAAATCAATATTTGTCTTCCAGAATCGATATTTGTCTTCCAGAATCGATATTTGCTATTACGAATGAATATTTATTAGTTTTTGTAAAATATTTCTATATAATTATTAATATTTGTCTTCCAGAATCGATATTTGTCCTCAGATATCAATATTTGCTCTTACGAATGAATATTTGAATATAGGAATGAATAAAATTATAACAAATACAGAAATATAAATCTAAAATAATTAACAATCTAATACATTTGCCTAGTCATTTTTATAAGGCTGTTTTTTTTTGTAAATAAAGTGAGAAAATCGGATAAAAAGAATAAATAAGAATAACGATATAGCTTATTCAAAAATAAAAATCGGAAGAAATAATAAAAAAAAATCATTTCTTTAAAAATAATTCGTAATTATCAAAAATAAATTCGTATCTTTGATATCTCTAAAAACTAAATCAAAATATTATGAAACCTTTAATAGAAATAACTACTTCAAACGGGCAATTCTATTACGATTTGTTCTACTTTAGCTCCTTAATAATACTTGGAATATTTTTTATGATTGATGGTAAACAAAAAAAATATCCAATAACAGAATGGTCATTAATATTGACTTCTGGCATAATATTTTTAATAATCGGGACTAAATTAGCAGCCTATACAATGTCGGATTGGAAAGAATTGCTAGCTACAGGAACATTTCCTTACACAGAACGGAAGCTAATATTTGGTGGATTATTGGGGTTATTTGGCGTTTGGATAGCCAAAAAGTTAATCAAGTTTCCACACCCAATATTTGATTCATTTGCAATAGGATTGCCATTAGCAGTAGCCATTCAACGATTAGGATGTTTTATGGTAGGTTGCTGTTTTGGAACACCTACCGATATTCCTTGGGCAGTAAGTTATACCTGCGACACTCATCCATTTTATACACATTTAAGCAATGGATTAATTAGCGAGAACTCATTATTTTCATTACCTGTCCACCCTGTTCAGTTGTATCAAACATTTTTAAGTTTGATAATAGCAGTTATTATATGGAAGATTAGAAAAGTATGGAAACAGCCTGGAAACTTATTATTATCATTTATAGCCTTAAATTGGCTCTCAAGATTTATTGTTGAATTCTGGCGCGATAGCTCAACAAATGGAATTGGAGGAACATTATTTTTAGGGATAAAATATTTGCAATGGGCATTATTATTAGCAATATTATTAGTTGTTATTTTAATTTACATAAGAGAAAAAAGTATTGTAAAAAAAATAAATATTACAAATAATCAGATCAATCCTGTATGGTTTTATATTTTACTCTTTTTATTTATATACATTTCTAGAAACTGGTTTACGAAAACAGAATATATTGTTATCGAATTTTTACTAGCGCAAGCATCAATATTTATGATAAACAAATTACTTAAATCTCATTCAGAAGTATACAAATATCGTTTGATATCAGTATACTCATTGATATTTATTTTAATTTTAAATGTATCGGTAACAGCGCAACGTTCTATTCGTAAGTCATATGATGAAGAAACAGCAAAGGTAACATATAATGACATAAGTATTGGTTATGGAAATCTACAGTATAGTCATTATCATCATGCACCAACAGTAACAAGCAACCCTGGTTGTAATGCAACAACATATAATATTGTCCCTTCAGGTTCATTATATTCTCATAATTCAAACGTTATAGGATTGAAATACACCCATACAGAAGCAACTGGGATGTATAATAAGTTTACATTGAGTGCTGCTGTTTCGGGTGGGAATGACATTGAGAGATATTCTAACCCAATAAACAAAATAAATATTTATGATATTTCACCTATGTTAAAATACGATACCAAATGGGTTGGTTTGAGTATAGGATTTCATTCGGGAGTATCGATTGATGAGACATATGAATCACTTATAAGATTTTCGTTAAATAATAACCAAAAATCGTATTTGGCTTTCACAGGTGGAATAAGATTATTTCCTTATGATTTGTTTTATTGTGAAGGTAGAATTAATGACGTTTTTCCATACCAAATTGGATTTAGAAGCAATACTGCTTATCAATTTATAATGGGCTCAGGTATGGGATTTACAAACGGAAATTGTCTTGAATTTGGTGTTGATGGAAATGCTGACTTAATTATTTCGGCAAATGCATTAATAAAAGAAAGGTTTGGCTTAAGAGCAACTTTTTATAGTAGTAATAATATTTATACTAGTCAAATGCTTCAATTCTCATTATCATATAGAATAACTCCAATACATGTGAAAAGATAATTTAGAAATCAAAGACTAAAACTTCTTAATAAAAAAAGGTGAAATGATTACCTCTCCTCTGTCTACCGGCAACTACAGTGTACCCACATCTTTTTAATAAAAAGAGAATTATGATTAGTTATAGTATTGTTTATTTTCTTTAACTTTATATTCTTTTTTCTTGATAAAAAAGAATCAACGAAATCAAGACTCCATCTCATTTACTTCAAAACTACAATTAAAAAATCGAGTAGACTGCCCTGCCAGT
>CAYRBL010000059.1:0-12627 GCA_964422385.1 uncultured Bacteroides sp. | reverse complement strand
ATCACCAAACGCTTGATCTGTTGTATGTGAGTAGGAATGAAGAACGACAAAGGAACAAAAAGCAAACACAAATGATACGTAAAGAACTTACCTGAAAATAATAGCGAAAGCGTAGCAACTATTAGGAACATTGAGAGTACTAAAACCTTTTTGCGATAGTATATCGACTTCTCCGTAAGGCGATTGAGGATATTAAAAATAATGTAAAGCGATAACAACCCAATTACGATGAAGAAAATGTAGTTACCAGTGTCAGGATGAAGGATTGCAGGGTGGTTGTGCCTATAAAATTCGATGTAAGTTTTGAATTTTACTTCTAATTGATCAGTCATAAAGTAGAACGTAAATAAAAAGAGGTACGGCAAACAAATTCCGAAGAGCGAAATGAGCCATTCACGCCACGTATAAAGCCTGTAGATGATGAATGCTAGCCATATAAAGAGTATAAAATAGATGGCAGGGAAGTAAAATAAAGATGCGATACTTATTAATAAAGTAGCGTTGAATACACTTTCGAAACTGTCGGGTTTTCCATAAATCCCTAGTATATAAAGTAGCGAAATGATAAGAAATAAATTAGAAAACATCAGTGGATGAAAAGCATACAACTCTTGCGAACTAGTCATCATCAGGAAATAAATAAATGATGGCAGTAAGTTATTTCTTCCAATGAGCTCGTTAGTAGTAAAAGCCACCTTCAATAGCACCGACTGTATGAAAAGTAAGATAAAAGCCACCAAAAGAGCGAAAAAACTATTTGTAGAAAAGAAATTTACAAACAAAGAATAAAAAGGAGAAAGCTCTGGAGCCGTTGTAACAGTAGTAATTGTAAAAAATGGATGTATCCAGATAAATAATGCAACAATCGCAATAAATATTACTTGATAAATTAAATCTGATTTGAATAATCTGGTAAACATTCTTTGTTTTTATATTAAAACATAAACTTACAAAAAAACCATCTTGCTTTCACAAGATGGTTTATCTATTGGGTAGAAGATGGGATTCGAACCCACGACCCTCAGAACCACAAACTGATGCTCTAACCTACTGAGCTACATCTACCGTTTGGTAATTGAGCTGCAAAAGTACTACTTTTTTTTATATTTGCCAAATATATTTACAAACAATTGCATAAAATAAAAAAATATAATTATGTAAATTGTATTGATTTTTTTTATATATTTACAAATTAAAAATAACTAAGATATGTTTACAGATAACGACCTAAAGCAGTTTGAGATACTTGGAATTAATCTTGAATTAATAACAGCACAAATTGATAATTTTATAAAAGGTTTCCCTTTTATTAATCTAATAAAGCCTGCAATATTAAATAATGGTGTCAAATTATTTGATAAAACTATTATTTCGGAAATGGAAGCTTACTTCACAGAAGCATCTATGAATAGAGAGGTGTTAAAGTTTGTACCTGCATCAGGTGCAGCTAGTAGGATGTTTAAAACCTTGTTTACTTTTAGAGATACTTACACCAATTCTGAAAAAGATTATCAAGAATATTTAAATGATAAGAGCTTTAATTCAATTTATAAGTTCATCACAGATATTCAAAACTTCGCATTTTATAATGATTTGAAAGAAATGATGCGAAAAAAGAAGTTGGATATAGATAAATGTATTGCTGAAAAAGATTTTGCTACCATAATTAATAATTTATTGGACGAAGATGGATTAAATTATGGCAATTTACCAAAGGGATTGCTCAAATTTCATAAGTATACTGATCACTCACGAACTTCGGTGGAAGAACATCTGGTTGAAGGCGCTAACTATGCAAATGATGCAAATGGAAATGTGAAAATACACTTCACAATAAGTCCTGAACATAAAGAAAAATTTATGGAGAAGATAGAAATGGTAAAACTTATGTACGAAACATTATTTAATGTGAAATATGATATAAGTTTTTCTATTCAAAAGCCTTCAACAGATACCATCGCAGTGGAAATGGACAATAGCATTTTTAGGGAAAAGGATGGAAAAATACTTTTCAGACCTGGAGGACATGGTGCTTTAATCGAAAACCTAAACGACTTGAATGGAGATATTGTTTTTATAAAGAATATTGATAATGTGGTACCCGACGAATTAAAACGCATAACTCATTTGTATAAAAAAGTTATAGGAGGATATTTAATAAGCCTTCAGGAAAAAGCTTTTGATTATTTGCATCAACTTGATTCGGATATAGAAGATGATAATTTGTTGAATGAAATAATAGAATTCTCTAAAAATGATCTTTTGATAGCATTTAAAGAAGATATTTATAGTTTGTCAAGAGAAGAAAAGATAGCTTTATTAAAATTAAAACTCAACAGACCGATGCGTATTTGTGGAATGGTTCGTAACGAAGGTGAACCTGGAGGTGGCCCCTTCTGGATACTAAATCAGGCGGGCGAAATGTCGTTGCAGATTATAGAATCATCTCAGATTAACACCAAAGATGAAAAACAAAACAAGATATTTGCAGCATCTACGCATTTCAATCCCGTTGATTTGGTGTGCGGAGTAAGGAATTACAAAGGCGAACAATTTAATTTGAAAGAATATGTGGATGCTTCTACAGGGTTTATTTCTTCGAAATCGAAAGATGGTAGAACTTTGAAAGCACAAGAACTTCCTGGTTTGTGGAATGGTGCGATGGCAGATTGGATAAGTATTTTTGTGGAAGTCCCAATCACTACTTTTAATCCTGTAAAAACTGTAAATGATTTATTAAGATTCGAACATCAATAATAATTACAAATTAATATATATAAATTAGAAATATTTTAATAATAATATCTTTTTTTTAGAAAAGAAGTTAGTTTAAATTTCAAAAAGCAAGTGAAATTAATTTGACATGATTATTAAATCATAAAAATGAGTAATAAAGACATAAAAATAGAGCATAATAAAAATAGCAAATCAAAAACAATTGAAATTATTGTAGAAAATGAAGCTACAATAAAAAATGAAGAAGATTTTTATATAGTTTTCTTATCCATATTAGATAAGAATGATTTAATAAAAATAACATTAAAAAATATTGAAGCATTTGACTTAGCATTTTTACAATTATTAATTTCAATTGAAAAAACTGTTTTATTATTAAACAAACAAGTCTATTATAAATTTGAATTACGAAGAAGTGTTTCAATAATAATTGAGAATTCAGGATTTGATTTAAAGGCTCTATTTATATCTAAAGAAATTACATTAATCGATTAGTTTATGGCAAAAACAATATTATTTGTAGACGATTCAGAAAGTATTAGAAAACTAGTAAAATATACGCTAACAGAAGTAGGTTTTGAGGTATTGTTAAGCGATGATGGTGTAAATGCAATAAAATTATTTAATGGGCAACAAATTGATATGCTCATTACAGATCTTCATATGGAGAAAATGAATGGAGTAGAGCTAACAAAACAAGTTAGAACATTAAAAGAATACTCACATATCCCAATATTAGTATTAACAACCGAATCACAAGTTTCAAAAAAAATAGAAGCAAAAGAAGCAGGGGCAACAGGATGGATTATTAAGCCTTTTGATTCAGCCAACTTAATTAAAGTAGTTAATAAACTAATTCGTTAAGAACAAATGGCAAAAGCAGTACTAATAGTAAACGATTCAAAGATTACTACCAGAATGGTAATAGCATCTCTTAAAGATGAAGGCTATGATTTTGCTACTGCTGAAAATGGAGAAGAAGCATTAGAATTAATAGACATGTATCAATTTGATTTAGTTATTACCGATTTAAACATGCCTGAAATAGATGGAATAGAGTTGACAAAAGCAATTAGAACAAAATCAAATTCAAAATATATCCCTGTAATATTTATATCTGGTGAAGAGAATAACGAAAAACTTAAAGAGGCAAAACTTGCAGGTTCCTCTGCTTGGTTACCACTTCCTGTAAATAAAAAAATACTAATAAGCACTATTTATAAATTTTTAAGATGATAGAAGAATTATTATATAAATTTAAAGAAGAAGCATCTGATCTTATAAATGATTTAGAAACTGCTTTATTAGTTTTAGAAGAGAATCCAAAAGAAAAAAATCAGCTTTCGCAAGTCTTTAGGGTTATGCATTCTTTAAAAGGGACAGGTGCAATGTTTGGTTTTGAGAAAATAACATCTTTTACTCATAATCTCGAGAATATTTATGATGATATTAAGTCAAATAAAATTGAATTAACTAAAGAAATCTTTGATCTTACACTTGAATCAGTTGATACTTTAAGAGAATTACTTGAAAATAATGAAGAATTAAATAATCAGAATCAACTTAAATATGTGAACCTATCAGAAAAGATTGAAAATATTAGTCATAATCTTAGGAGTAATAAAGACACATATAGTAGAAGTAAAATAAGTGAGGTATTAGGTACAGATATTGAAATTAAAAAAGGATTATTTTATGTTTATTTTTGTCCCAATAAAAATATTTTTCATAACGGAACAAATCCACTTTATTTAATTGATGAGCTAACAGGATTAGCCGATAGTTTAGTAATTTCAAATACTACTAAAATACCTTTGCTTAGTGACTATAATACATCAACATGTTATTGTTCGTGGGAAGTTATAATTAATGGGGAAATCAACGAACAAGCGATAAAAGAAGTTTTTATTTTTGTAGAAGATGATTGTGAAATCATAATAAAATTGCTTACAGAAAAGCATTTTGATATCACTGAAAGTTTCAGGAATTATATTAATGATATTAACAAAGGAGAGACTATTGGCTTCTCTAAATTATTAAACTACTTTATTAATGATTCAAAAAAAGATATTGATTTAATAAATATAAGTAAAAATGAAATTAGCAAACCCAATCAGGGTGTATCAGCAATCTCAAGTATTAGAGTTCCTACTGATAAACTTGATGAATTATTAAAGATAGTAAGTGAAATGATTACTACACAATCAAAGCTCAATACATTCGCATTAAAGGATAATAATCAGGAATTAATTGATATTTCTGAGAATATTTCTTTATTAACGCGACAACTGAGAGACAATGCTTATAAAATTTCCTTAATTCCTGTTAATACATTATTAACCCGATTTCAAAGGTTAGTAAGAGACCTTTCTTCAGAACTAAATAAAGATATAATTTTTGAAACAATTGGTGGAGAAACAGAACTAGATAAAAAAATAGTTGAAGCTATTACAGACCCTATACTTCATATACTGAGAAATTGTATTGATCATGGAATTGAGGAAAGACATATCAGAAGAAAGAAAGGTAAATCTGAGAAAGGAAAAATTAGATTAAAAGCTTACTATTCTGGTTCAAATGTAGTAATTCAGATAAGAGATGATGGAGCAGGAATTGATTTAGCAAAAGTTAAACAAAAAGCAATCGATAAAAATTTGATTTCAGCGGATAGTATAATGGGGAAAAGAGATATCTTTAACCTTCTTTTCCTTCCTGGCTTTTCTACTACGGAAAAAGTAACAGATATATCAGGAAGAGGGGTTGGGATGGATGTTGTAAGAAAAAGAATAGCAGAAGTAAGAGGAGAGATTGATTTAGATTCCATTGTTGATAAAGGAACAGTTATTACTTTAAAACTTCCTTTAACTTTATCTATAATAGATGGATTATTAGTAGAAATATCAGGATTAAAATACATAATACCACTGAATTTGATACATAAAATATATGCATTCGAACATTCAATATTAAGTAGCAAACATTATAACTTAGTTGAATTTGATGGTGTACAAATACCCTATTTATATCTTAAAGATGAGTTTGAATTAGAGAAAAATGAAACATTAATTTATGAACAAATTATAGTTGTGAATAACAACGACAAACTTGTAGGACTAGTTGTTGACAAAGTAATAGGAGAATATCAAGCTGTTGTAAAACCATTAGGAAAAATATATTTATTTCAAGAATTATTTTCTGGCGCAACCATACTTGGTGATGGTTCTTTGGCTTTAATAATGGATGCAAATAAAATTATAAGAATAGTTACAACAAATATATTTAAAAAGGAGAGTAACATATGAGCAATAATAAACTAATAATTAACAGTTTCTTATCTTTCAGAATAGGAGTTGAAATATTTTGCATTAATGTTAACAAGATATTAAATATTCTTGAAATGCATAAGATAACAAAAGTGCCAAAATCTCCTGAATATATGTTAGGTTTAATAAATTTAAGAGGAGAAGTAATTCCTGTTATTGACACCAGAATTAGATTTGGGATCGAAGTAAGTGATATTACAAAAAACACTTGTATTATAGTTATGGATATTTTAATGGATAACGAAAGTTCACATATTGGTATTTTAGTAGATGCAGTACTTGAGGTTTTTGAAGCAGATGAAAAATCAATTCTTCCTCAACCGGGTATAGGCACCAAATATAAAACTGAATTTATTATTGGTGTAATTAAAAAGAGTGATAATTTTATTTTATTACTTGATGTTGATAAAGTATTTAATTCAGAAGAATTGGTAATAATAAATGAAACAGAACAAGAAAATAGTTTCGAAATAAATTAAATAATTTAAATAGGAGGGAATATTATGTCTTTTAACAATTTTAAAATTGCATTAAAACTAAATATTGGATATAGTGTATTGATACTATTGGGAATATTAATAGCATTAATTGGATGGTTTGGAATGAAAAACATAAGCAATAGTTTTATAAATACTGTTGATATTATGGAAATAAATAGAAGAACTGTTCAGGTAAGTTCTTATGTTGATGATTATACACATACAAAACGAGAAGAACCTGTTAAGCAATTTAAAGAGGAATTAAAATATCTCAATAAAAAATTAAATGACATTCAGGAAAATAATTTCAATAATGATCATAATAAAATATCTGAGATTGATAAAATGTTAAAAGAATATGAAAGTGGTTTCCTTGGTTATATTTCCGAGGGCAACCATCTTCTTGAATTAGATAAAAAAACAAATATTATTGCAAATAATATTTTGGAGTCATTAAAAAATATAAATAATAACAACCAAGAAATTACTTTCCTTGAAATAAGAAATCTAGAAAAAGATATTAGATCTTCATATAATAATATCAATTCATTAGATATATTTAACAATAAACTGAATACATTATTAGAACAATTTAAAGATAAGAATAAAAGCGTTTTGAAAAATTTATTGGAAGATTATAAACTTCTAGCTAATGAATTAACAAGCGCAAAGAAAAAAGAAGTTGAATTTGAAAATCAAATGTCAAGTAAAGCAGATATTATTCGTAAGACATGTACTGATATAGAGAGTTCAAATATTATCTTATCTCACAATGAAGTTGATCAATCTAATTTTCTTTTAATATTTGCAGTTTTAATTGCTTTCATTATTGCTTTATTTATTGCTCAATTTACCAAAAATGCTATTTTAAAAGGCATGAAAAAGAGTGTTGGCTATGCAAAAACTATTACAGAAGGTGATTTGAATATAGAAATCGAAGATGAATATCTTAATAGAAAAGATGAAATTGGAGAATTAAGTAAAACTATGAAGCAAATGTCAGATAAACTTACTGAAGTAGTCGATAATGTTATTTCCAGTTCATACAATATCACAGCTGCAAGTCAAGAGATGAGTGTAAGTTCTCAACAAGTTTCTTCAGGTGCTTCAATGCAAGCTTCTTCGGCAGAAGAAGTTTCTTCATCCATTCAAGAGATGTCTTCTAACATACAACAAAATGCTGAAAATGCTGTACAAACTGAAAAGATTGCAGTTAAAGCTGCAAACGAAATAGAAGAAGCAAGTAATAAAATGAATGAAACTGTTATTGCAATTAAAGAAATTGCTATAAAGGTTTCAATAATTGGTGATATTGCTTTTCAAACAAACATACTGGCTTTAAATGCAGCTGTTGAAGCTGCTCGTGCAGGAGAACATGGAAGAGGCTTTGCAGTTGTTGCTTCTGAGGTAAGAAAATTAGCAGAGAAGTGTCAAAATGCAGCAAATGAAATTAATGCTTTAACTAAAACCAGTGTTACAGCAGCTGAAAAATCTGGTAATTTATTATCAGATATAGTTCCTGATATTCAAAAAACTGCTAGATTAGTTCAGGATATTGCTGCTGCAAGTATCGAACAAAATACTGGTGCCGAACAAATCAATACAGCTATTCAAGAGTTAAATCAAGTAATTCAACAAAATGCAGCTTCTGCAGAAGAAATGGCTACAAGTTCAGAAGAATTAGAGTCTCAAGCTGAACAGTTACATGAATTGATTTCTTTTTTCAAAACTAAAAATCCGAATTATTCAAAACCTGTTAAAGCAAAACCTACTAAAACTACTCAATATAAACCTACATTTAAAAAAGAAAATTATAAAGGTGTAAATATTAATTTAGGTAAATCGGATGATTTGGATCAGGAATATGAACGTTTTTAGGTGTGTTTGATTTATTATAAATGGAACAAAATAAACAAACTTTTAATTCGCATCTAAAAAAGCTAACTGATTCAGATTTCAAAAGACTTGGGAAATTAATCAATGACCGGTTAGGTATAAAAATGCCTTCTGAAAAGAAAATCTTATTAGAAGGCAGGTTAAATAAACATATCAGAGAATTGCAGTTGGATTCTTTTAAAGAATATGTAGATTTGATTTTTCGTACAAATGTGAATGCACCTATCGTAAAAAGAATGTTTGATTTGATTACAACAAATAAAACTGATTTCTTTAGAGAGTCTATTCATTTCGATTATTTAATTAGTGAGTTTTTACCAGATTATTTAAACAATGTAAATAGTAAATATCATCTTAAAGTGTGGTGTGCCGGATGTTCGAGTGGTGAGGAAGTTTATACACTTGCTATTTCACTCGCTAAATATAAAGAAACACATTTTGGATTTGATTTTAATATAATTGGAACTGATATATCCGAAAAAGTTTTAAATGAAGCAACTTTGTCAGTATATCCTGAAAATAGAATTCAACATATACCTTTTGATATTAAGAAAAAATATTTTTTAAAAAGTAAAGATAAAGAAAAAAAACTTGTAAGGATTTCTCCTGAATTACGTGCTAAAACAAGTTTTTTCAGGCATAATTTAATGGATGATTCATATAGTACTTTTGAAGAATTTGATATTATTTTTTGTAGAAACACATTAATATATTTTGATCAACCAACACAAACTGCTGTGGTAAATAAACTATTTAGCAGATTAAAAAAAGGTGGAGCTTTATTTTTGGGCCATTCTGAAACTATTTATAATATAAAATATAAATATATACAGATAAAACCCTCAGTTTATATTCAACAATAACACAAAAGAAAGGGAAATACTATGAGTAAAATGACAGATGAAGAATTGTTAAACGAATTGAAAAATAGATTTATCAGTAATAAGGACGCTTTAATAGAGCTCGAAAATCTTTATCAACAATTAAAAACAGTAAATAATAAGTTGGAAGAATCTGAAGCTTTAAAGAGTCATTTTATTTCTAATATTAGAAATGAAATTATCAACCCATTTTATTCAATTATGGGAATGTCGAAAAAGATAATGGAGACAGTGAATATGGATGCTATTAATGATTTTGCAAGTACGATATATAACGAAGCTTTTGAATTGGACTTTCAGCTAAATAACATCTTTGCTGCTGCCGAAATTGAAGCAGGCAACATCTCCCCTTCTATTTCTGAAGTTGATATTAAAGATATTTTTACAAAAATAATTGAGACTTATAATACCAGAGTTACTCAAAAGAAAATAAAAATAAATTTTTTATTAAAGATAAAACCTGACAATTTGGAGTCTATCCAATTTAAGACTGATGGCGAAATGTTAAAACTTATCATTACTAATTTGCTTACAAATGCTATTGATTATAGTTTCGTAGATTCCAAAATTGACATTGAAGTGAGAGCTGACAAAGAGAATTTATTATTTAAAATTGCGGATAATGGCAAAGGTATCAGCGAAAGCGATAAAGAAATAATCTTCGATAGATTTAAAAGAATAAATAATCAGATTAATTCTATTAATAAAGGGCATGGTTTGGGTTTGGCTGTTACTAAATCATATATAGAATATTTGGGAGGTCATATTGAAATAATAAGTGAGATTAATAAAGGCACTACTATCAATGTTTTTATTCCTGAATTGAATAATCAAACTGATCAACTTGGCTATATGATTAATGATGCTGAGTTTTTTACTGATGGAAATGATTTAGTTTTCTAACAAATAAATGGATACTATTAAATCATATTATTTACTGCCTTCGGCTATATATGTTGATGCTTCGCCTTGTTTGGTAACTACCGTTCTTGGTTCGTGTGTGTCGGTTTGTTTGATTGATATTCATAAAAATATTGGTGGAATTAATCATTATATGTTACCTTTGTGGAATGGAACGGGGCTTGCTTCGCCTAAATTTGGAAATATTGCTATCGATAAACTTATTGATAAGATGCTTTCGATGGGTTGCAGCTTTGATAGTCTTAAAGCAAAGGTATTTGGTGGAGCGAATGTATTAGATACAAATACTAACTTTTTTAATGTTGGAGAAAGGAATTATAAGTTTGCAATTGAGACTTTGAATACTTATAATATTAAAATTGTAGCAAATAATTTGGGTGGGGAAAATGGCCGAAAGGTTGTTTTTAACACATTTACAGGCGAAATTCTAATTAAATTTTTAAATAGGATTCCGACTACTTAGATATATATTTATAAAGATTTTTAAATGAAACGGAAAATAAAAGTATTAATCGTTGATGATTCGGCTTTGGTGCGACAGACTCTAACAGAAATATTATCTTATGATAATTTAATAGAAGTTATGGGAACTGCTAACAATCCTTTTGATGCAGTTGAGATTATAAAGAAAGACATACCTGATGTTATAACTTTAGATATAGATATGCCTAAAATGGATGGACTTACTTTTCTTAAAAAACTGATGTCGCAACATCCAATTCCTGTTATTATTATTTCGGGTGTTGCCGAAAAAGGCTCTCAAAAAGCTATTAATGCTCTTAATTATGGCGCTGTTGATGTTATTCAAAAACCAAAAGTATTTACTCCAGCCTTGATCGAAGAGTATAAAATTACTCTTACTGATGTTATTAAAGCAGCAGCTATATCTAAGATTCGCCGAATAAATTCAGGTGCTACTTTAAAAGTGGAACCTAAACTTTCGGCCGATGCTGTTATTAAAAAAGAAAAGAATACTACTCCTATTTTTAGTGAAAGAGTTATTGCCATAGGTGCTTCTACTGGTGGTACTGAAGCTATTTTAAAAGTATTGTTTGAATTACCCGAAACAAGTCATGGGATTATTATTGTGCAACACATGCCCGAGCATTTTACTAAATCTTTTGCTGATCGTTTGAATAGTATTTGTAAAATAAGAGTTAAGGAAGCCGAAGATGGTGATCTTGTTGAGAAAGGCTTGGCACTAATAGCTCCCGGAAACAAACATGTAATTCTAAAAAACATTAATAATAAATACTATGTAAATGTTATTGATGGGCCTTTGGTAAACAGGCACAGGCCATCTGTTGATGTTATGTTTCGATCGGTGGCGCAGCTTGTTGGCAAAAATGCAATTGGTGTTTTGCTTACCGGTATGGGCGACGATGGCGCCAAAGGTTTGTTGGAATTAAAAGAAGCGGGTGCTTTAACGATAGCTCAGGATGAAAGATCATGTGTAGTTTTCGGTATGCCTAAAGAAGCTATTGCGCTGGATGCTGCTATGAAGATATTGCCTCTTGAATTGATTCATCAAAATATTGCGCATCATTTCCTCAATTACGATATGAAAGTCAGGTTGGCTTATGTGTTTGGTAAGAAAGTTTAATTCAATTACGAATTAGGAATTATGAATTACGTTTTTTGATTTTGGATTATGAATGTTTTAATGGCATTTAATAATTATATAAAAAAAGAGCCTTCACTTTTGCTAGTGAAGGCTCTTTTAATTGTATCTAAAAAAACGTATTTCATAATTCCTAATTCGTAATTGAGTATTACTTTGCGTTTCTTATTGTGATTTTTACATTTACTAATTCTAATGAGCCTAAGAATTCCATCATTAAATATTTGACTCTTTTAGAGCCTAAATCTGCTATTTTTATTTCCATTTTTGTATTTCCGGCTACTATTATTGCGTCATCAGGGCTTTCGGTGGCAAATAATAATGATGTAAATAATTTTAATGCATTTGGGCCCATATTTTCAACTATTATTACTTGACTATAAGTAAATGTTGGGCGTGGAATGTTCACCATTGCACTTAAAGGGCTTTTTATAACCGCCTGGTTTTTGTATAAGAAATTCTGAGATCTTTGGTCTCTATACATAATATCCATTGGTAAAAGATCAGATATTTTTGATAAATTAGTAGAATTTATACCATGTAAATCGCCAAAGCAAGTTAAGAAACAAGTTCTGGCTGTATATATTAAAGGTAACACATCCGAACGATCAGTTTCGATAACTCCAAATTGTTCTTCTTTTTCGGCAAATGCATTCCTAACTAACACATTTAATGCTGTTGCCATAGGTATTACTGTTACCAAAGGTGCTGTTAGTTTTATCTTTTTTTCTAATTCAAATAGGTTTTCAACTAATGTTGATTGGCTCCCT
>CAYRBL010000058.1:0-12658 GCA_964422385.1 uncultured Bacteroides sp. | reverse complement strand
TACACGGCTCTGAACACTCTTTCCCTACACGACGCTCTTCCGATCTGGGTAAATGAATTAAGGTTAACTGACTTTAATGATAAAACAGGTTGGGCCGCTACTGCCAGAGTACATGCTAACCTTGCTGATCTTGGTGATGTATCCTCTTCTTTATCCCATTCAACTGCTGGTTTTGGTAGTATCGAAAAGAAAATTAACGAAACCCAAAAGGAAGATATCACAGCTTATGATGTAGCTACAAATATTGAATTAGGTAAATTCCTTCCTCCTAAAGTAGGTTTGAAGATTCCTATGCATTATGATTATTCAAAAAGTATAAGCAATCCTCAGTATAATCCTTTGGATCCTGATGTATTGTTGACCGACGATTTGGCTACTTATCCTACAACTGCTCAGCAGGATTCTATCAAGGCATTAGTTCAGGATTATACTACTCGTAAGAATTTAAACTTTATGAATGTTAGAAAAGAAAGAGGCTCTTCTTCTATTTCTAAACCTCAATTCTACGATGTCGAAAACCTTGATGTTTCTTATTCTTATGCCGAAATATATCATAGGAATATTGATATCGAATATGATTTAAAGAAAACCTATAGAGGTGGACTAGGATACAATTATGTAAATAATCCTAAAAACATACGTCCTTTTTCGCGTATTGCTTTTATTAATAAATATCCTTTGTTTGCCTTATTAAAAGATTTTAATTTCTATTATGCTCCTAAAATGATGTCATTCCGTACGGAGGTGATGCGCGAATTTGAAGAAAACAAATTGCGAAACAAAAGTACTGGTTTAATCATTTTAGAACCTACTTATTTTAAGAAATTCGATTGGAGTAGAATTTATAATCTCAAGTTCGACTTGGCTACTTCCCTTACTTGCGAATATTCATCTACAGCCAATGCCGTTATTGACGAACCTCAGGGCAGGATAGATACCAAAGAAAAAAGAGATTCAATCTGGACTAATGTTTTAGATATGGGTAGAATGCAACACTTCAACCAGTCGGCAAATATTAACTATAATCTTCCTATTAATAAAATCCCAATTCTAAGTTGGGTTAGTGCAACAGCACGTTATGGTAGCGACTACAAATGGGATGCTTCGCCTATATCTTTAAAACGATTGGGTAATACAATCGAAAACTCACAGAACAAACAGTTGAATGGTAATTTTAATATGACCAGTCTTTTCGAAAAGATTCCTTATATTAAACAGATAAACCAAAAAGCAAAACCTGATAAAAGGGGAATGGCGCCACCAAGAGGTAGGATGACAAAAGATGACACTTCTTCGGATATGCCTACTGACGAGGCAAATGATACTATTAAAAAAGTTCCTGAATCTGCTTTCAAAAAAGTAGCTGATGGTGTCCTTAAATTCATAACTGGTATTAAAACTGCATCTATTTCGTATACCGAAGGGCAAGGAATATTGTTGCCTGGTTTCGTTCCCGAGCCTACTGCTTTGGGTAACGATTGGGGTAGAAATGCTCCAGGTTTAGGCTTTATTTTCGGTTCGCAAAGAGATATTCGTGGTGATGCTGTTAGAAATGGCTGGTTGACTAAAGATACTTTAATGAATACACAGTATCTTACCAAATATACAAATTCGTTGAATGCAAGAGTGGATTTCGAACCAATTGCAGATATGAAGATCGAGATTATTGCAAATAGAACCTATTCCGAAAACCATAGCGAGTTCTTCAAGGCTGATCCTACAGGTGCTTTTCCTGATATTACGAAGCCTATCAACCCTGTTACAACGGGTAGTTTCAGCATCTCTTTCTTATCTTTTGCCACAGCTTTTGTTTCGAATGGTACTGATAATTCCAACAAAACATTCTCTACTTTCTTAGATAATCGTCTAATTGTTGCTTCCCGTTTGGCTCAAGCTAATCCTCATTTCGACGGTACTTATCGTAGAGACACTACTTCGGGTAGAATGTATCCTTCTGGATATGGTGCTACTTCTCAGGATGTATTGATTCCTGCATTTTTGGCTGCGTATTCGGGTCGCGATCCCGGTGGTGTGGCTTTGTCGGCTTTCCCTACTATTCCGTTGCCCAACTGGACTATTACCTATACTGGCTTATCTAAAATGAAGTTCCTTAAGAAGTATGTAAAAACAGTTACTATTTCTAATTCGTATAGGTCGACTTATGCAGTAGGGGCTTTTACAACTAATATTCTTTACAGGTCGGATGATGGTTATCAGCATGTAAAAAATGCTTTAGGAAATTATCTTGCAGCTAAGCAAATCGATCAGGTAACAATTAGTGAAATGTTTTCTCCTTTGATTAAAATAGAAATATCTTGGCAGAATAGTTTGATGTCGAACTTTGAAATAAAGAAATCAAGAAATATATCTCTTAGCTTTGTAAATAATCAGTTGACTGAGCTTACCAGCAACGAATATATTATCGGATTAGGCTATCGTATTAAAGATGTTCAGTTGAATATAGTTTCGCAAGGTGGCAAAACTAAGAACCTAAAGAGTGATATTAACCTGAAGTGCGATTTCTCGGTACGCTCTAATCTAACTATATTAAGAAGGGTGGATCAGAACGTAAACCAGATTTCGCAAGGACAGGAAGTGGTTTCTATCAACACATCTGCCGATTATATGTTGTCGGATAAATTAAAATTAAGGGTGTTCTTCGACAAGGTTATTAATAATCCTTTTGTGTCGTCTTCGTTCCCACAATCAACGACTAATGCGGGTTTGAGTGTTACTTTTTCTTTAGCACAATAAAATAATAAAGATAAATACCTTTTTATTCAAATAAAAAATGTAATTTTGGACTGAAAATAAATAAATCATAATACTATGAATATTCCTGAAAATTTAAAGTACACAAAAGATCACGAATGGTTAAGAATTGATGGCGATGTAGCTTATTGTGGAGTTACTGACTACGCTCAAAACGAACTTGGTGATATCGTTTTTATCGAATGTGAAACTGTTGGCGAAACATTAGCTAGACACGAAACGTTCGGAACTATTGAAGCTGTAAAAACAGTGAGCGATATGTTTATGCCTATTGATGGAGAAATATTAGAATTTAACGAAGAGTTAGAAGCAACTCCAGAGTTGGTAAACCAAGATCCTTATGGAAAAGGATGGATCGTTAAAATGAAAGTAACTGATCCAGCTCAATGTGGCGAACTATTAGACGCTGCAGCTTACAAAGCACACTTAGGTTTATAATAAAATAAACCTTTGCAACGTAACAATAAACAGATAGTACATTGCTGTCTGTTTATTGTTATTTTTATGTAAACTAAAATCCAATTAATGTTTTTAAGATATCAGCTACCAGCTATCATCTGGACTATCGTTGTATTGTTTTTAACTTTGCTCCCTGGCGATTCGTTTCCCGATCCACCCAAGTTTATGGACCTGTTGCAGCCCGACAAAATTGTACATATAATTATGTTTGCACCCTTAATGTTGTTTTTTGCACTTAGCTTTCGCAATCAAAACATATTTGTTTTTATAAGCAAAAACTATCTTTATTTTGCCTTAATAATAAGTGTAGCACTTGGTGGTATCACCGAAAAACTGCAAGGTATGATGCACAATGGGCGCAAAGAAAGTATTTATGATTTTATAGCCAACACAATTGGCTGCCTTGTCGGAATATTTATCTTTAGATTTTTACAAAAAAGAAAAATAAAATACTTTTTATAAATTCTAAAAGAATGCCTAAAGTTGAAAGAAAGGCTTTTAGCTGTTTAGACTTTTAGGCTATTAGGAAGAAAACAATAACTATGCAAGCCATTGCTAGTCCCCATACTTTTCAGCACCAAGTTTTATGGCAATATTTAACCATCTAAAAGAAACCCCAACCCTTAAAAAGGGGCTATTATAGAAGATATTAAAACTAAGAAATATTCATTGAAAATAATTAAAACAATTCATATATTAATTTTTATTGTATAATGTTATAGCCCCTTTTTAAGCTACCGTGTACCCACATCTTTTAAATAAAAAGAATATCATGATTTGTTATAATATTGTTCATTTTCTTTTACTTTATATTCTTTTTTCTTGATAAAAAAGAATCAAAAAATCAAGACTCCAGCTCATTTACTTCAAAACTACAATTAAAAAAACGAACGCAACCCAAGCCATCCCGAAATAAACTATCATACATTTATTTATGATTTAGTTGTCGGGACTCGTGGATTGCTCACTATAATGTTAATTTAAATATTGTTAGAATTGTTTTTTTTATCTTGTTTTGTAGCATAAATGAGCTGAGGTCTATCAGAAAGGCAATAAATACTATTGTATTTTAACAATACTTGTGGGTACACGGTAGCTTTTTAAGGGGTTGGGGTTTGTATACTGTCATTGTGAGGAGGCACGACGAAGCAATCTTATTTAGTGATTTGCCTTCCGCTTAACGACTAAGCCGATTAGCGGGTATTGTTTATTGGTTTCTAATTTTGGTATAATATGTTTGGTTAAAATATTTTTAAGTATTACTAATTGTTGTATTTATAAATTTAATGTAGCTATAATCAAAATTGATTATACGACCCATCAAATGATTTGCCTTGTCTACAATATTGTAAAAACGCCCCATTAAATGATTTGCCTTGTCAGCAATATTGTAAGTACGACCCATCAAATGATTTGCCTTGTTTACAAAATTGTATATACGAACCATCAAATGATTTGCCTTGTGTACAAAATTGTATATATGACCCATCAAATGATTTGCCTTGTTTACAATGTTGCGTATAAGCCCCATTAAAATTTTACCTATTTCAACAAAAATGTATATACGACCAATCAAATGATTTGCCTTATCGATAAAATTGTATATATGACCCATCAAATGATTTACCTTGTTTACAAAACGGAGATTTGGGTTTATGAAAAGATGTGACTTATTATTAAAATAAAGAAAAGTACCCACCAAAAAATTAATGATTCCTTATATCTTAATGCATATTTAAAAATTAGAGTAAGCCCAAAAAAGCTAACTGCCTGATCGAACTTATGGCTGATGTTGGCCTATTGCAAAAGGGTCTATTACCTAAAGTGAGCTAAAGTTTGGAGTGCCTAAAATTAGGAAAAAGAAAAATAATAACTAATCTAACTCCCTCTCCTCTTAGGAGAAGCGGGGATGAGGTGAAAACAAAAAAGGCCGTCTAAATTTTAGACAGCCTTCCTAATATTCTTAATTCTTAATTATTCGTCCTTCCCGTGGCATTGTTTATACTTTTTGCCACTACCACAAGGACAAGGATCATTACGTCCTACTTTCTTTTCCACCTTAACAGGCTGTACCTTTTGTGGCTCGGCTGTTCGATTAGAAGTAGCTTGATTTTCGTCGCGTGTAGTTTTTAATTTACTCATATCTGTATGCTGAATCTTAGCCTCCCTTACATTTGAGGAATCCTCTATCGGTAGTTCGCCTAAGCTCAAGAACGAACTTACATCCTTATTAATATCCTGAACCATTTTCTTGAACAATTCAAAGGATTCAAATTTATAAATCAACAATGGATCTTTTTGTTCGTAAGTAGCATTTTGTACCGATTGTTTAAGGTCATCCATCTCGCGAAGTTGTTCTTTCCAAGCATCATCTATCAATGCTAAAGTAATGCCTTTTTCAATTGATAAAGCTATTTCTTTACCTTTAGTTTCGTAACATTTCTTTAAAGGAGCTACCAAATTCAATGTTTTCTTGCCATCGGTAACAGGTATTGCTATGTTTTCGTAACGATGTCTGTCGTTTTCATACACATCTTTTATAATAGGATAGGCTTCATCTGCTATTCTATGTGTTTTTTGTTTATATGTATGATAAACTTCTTCATAAATTTTATCAATACTTTCTTCAGGTTTTAAAGAGAAGAATTCATTGGTATTAATTGGCGATTCAACACTAAAAGTTCTGATAAGTTCGAGATTCAAACCTTCAAAATCTTTAGTCTCGTAATGCTCGTGAACCATAGCATCAATAGTATCGAAAATCATATTGGCGATATCCACAGGAAGCCTGTCTCCATACAAAGCATTTACACGTTTTTTGTAAATAACTTCTCGTTGCGAATTCATCACATCATCATATTCCAACAAACGCTTACGAGTACCAAAGTTATTTTCTTCTACTTTTCGCTGTGCTTTTTCGATAGATTTAGTAATCATAGAATGCTGGATAACTTCGCCTTCTTTTAATCCCAATCTATCCATAATACTGGCAATACGATCGGAACCAAACTGACGCATCAAATCATCTTCCAAAGATACAAAGAACTGAGAACTTCCTGGGTCACCCTGACGACCAGCACGACCTCTCAACTGTCTGTCAACACGACGGGATTCGTGACGTTCAGTACCCAAAATAGCCAAACCACCAGCATCTTTTACTCCAGGTCCTAACTTTATATCGGTACCACGACCAGCCATATTGGTAGCTATAGTTACAGTGCCGGCAAAACCTGCTTCCGCAACAATATCAGCTTCCCTCTGATGAAGTTTAGCATTTAATACATTATGTTTAATGTTGCGCATCTTCAACATACGACTCAACAACTCCGATATTTCAACAGAAGTAGTACCCACAAGTACAGGTCTGCCCTTATTAACCAATGACTGTATTTCATCAATAACAGCATTGTATTTTTCTTTCTTTGTTTTATAAACTAAATCTTCCCAATCCGAACGAACAACTTGTCGGTTAGTTGGAATAACAACAACATCTAATTTATAAATATCCCACAACTCACCTGCTTCGGTTTCGGCAGTACCTGTCATCCCTGCCAACTTGCTATACATACGGAAATAATTCTGAAGTGTAATAGTAGCATAAGTCTGAGTAGCTGCTTCAACAGTAACGTTTTCTTTAGCTTCAATCGCCTGATGCAAACCATCAGAATAGCGTCTGCCTTCCATCACACGACCTGTTTGCTCATCAACGATTTTAATTTTATTATCAACAATAATATACTCTACATCTTTTTCGAATAAAGTATAAGCTTTTAATAATTGATTAATGGTATGAACTCTATCAGATTGAACAGCATATTCGCGTAAGATTTCGCTTTTCTTTTCTAGTTTTTCGCTTGCCGAAAGATCTTGTTTTTCAAGATCAGCTAATTCAGCTCCCACATCTGGTAATATATAATGACGGGCATCCTCTTCGCTGGTTGCAATATAATCAATACCTTTATCAGTTAAATCAATTGTATTATTTTTTTCATCAATAACAAAAAACAACTCATCATCTATGATGTGCATGTTCTTGTTTTGCTCAGCCATATAGTTGTTCTCTGTTTTTTGCAATAAAGTTTTCATCCCTTGTTCGCTAAGGAATTTTATCAAAGCTTTATTCTTAGGAAGACCTCTATGCGCTCTCAATAACAAAACCCCGCCTTTTTTCTCATCTTCGCTTGAAGGATTATCTGAAAGTAATTTCTTAGCATCAGCTAGTAATTGCGTTACCAAAATACGTTGGGCATTATATATTTTATTAATCCCAGGTTTCATCGCATCAAACTCCTGATGATCGCCTCTTGGAGTAGGTCCTGAAATAATTAAAGGAGTACGGGCATCATCAATCAACACAGAATCGACCTCATCAACAATAGCATAATTATGTTTACGTTGAACGATTTCTTCTGGGTCACGTGCCATGTTATCACGAAGGTAATCAAAACCAAATTCGTTATTAGTACCGTATGTAACATCAGCTAAATATGCTTGTCTTCTTTTCTCAGAATTTGGTTCATGTTTATCAATACAGTCAACTCTTAATCCATGAAACTCGAACAACATTCCCATCCATTCAGAGTCACGTCGAGCTAAGTAATCATTTACAGTTACCAGATGAACGCCCTTGCCAGGCAATGCATTTAAGTAAACAGGAAGCGTAGCCACCAAAGTTTTACCTTCACCAGTTGCCATCTCCGATATTTTTCCCTGATGCAATACAATACCACCAATTAGTTGCACATCATAGTGTATCATATCCCATTTCACCATATTACCACCTGCCATCCATTTGTTGTCGTAATAAGCTTTATCATCAACAATATTAATACTGTCGCGGGTAGCTGCCAAATCACGGTCCCATTGCTGAGCTGTAACTTCTACTTTCTCGTTTTCTGTAAATCTTTTTGCAGTTTCTTTCATCACTGCAAAAGCTTCTGGAAGGATTTCTAAAAGGATTTCCTGGGTTTTATCATAGCAAACTTTATCTAGTTTATCTATGTTTTGATATAATGTTTCTACATCTTCAATGTCCAGATCTTCCTCAGTCTCTATTCTGTTTCTGAACTCTTTTATTTGATTTTCTTCTTCTGAAACATATTCAGCTATTCTGGCTTTAAACTCTTTGGTTTTTTCTCTTAACTGATCATTCGATAGTTTCTTTATTTCTTCATAAACTGCTTTAGTAGCGTCTACCAAAGGGGTTATTTCTTTTATATCACGTTGTGATTTATTTCCGAAAAATTTATTTAAAATACTTAACATATTAGTAAAATATCTTGATTATAATGATTGTCTAAAATTTGGAGCAAAGTTAATTTAAATATTGCGATTAGCAGCAATATTATATTGTTTTTTATTAATAAAATAATCTTGCCTGATTAATTATAATAAAAAGCCGATGTTTTGCTGAACATCGGCTTTCTCTTATTAATATTCGTCTTCATGAAAGAAGAAATCATCCTTTGTAGGATAATCTGGCCAGATGTCTTCAATGCTCTCATAGATTTCTCCTTCGTCCTCGATTTCTCTTAGATTTTCAATTACTTCTGGAGGAGCTCCAGATCTTAAAGCAAAGTCGATTAACTCTTCCTTAGTTGCAGGCCAAGGTGCGTCTTCAAGTTTTGATGCTAATTCTAATGTCCAATACATGTTACGAAGAAATTTGGTTTCTAATTTTTTGCAAAAGTACTCTTATTATTTAATAATAAAAAATATTATAACGTATTCTATTCAATTTTGTTTCTATAATCTTGCTTTCCACTCTTGGTCAGCTACTTTATAATCTTTTCCTAGTTTGCGTGCTAATACAAACAAATAATCTGATAAACGGTTGAAATATTTTATTATTATTTCTTCTACCGAATAATTTATAGCTAATTTTATAATCAATCTTTCAGTTCTTCTGCATATACATCTAGCCACATGACAATGCGATACCAATACATGTCCTCCAGGTAAAATGAATGAATGCAATTCGGGTAACTCAGCATTCATTGCATCAATTTCTTTTTCCAATAATAAAATATCTTCTTCAATTAAACCAGGCAATGGTTTCGATGGTTTATCGGCTGCCAATAATGATTCGGCTGTAAACAATCTATCTTGAATCTCTAAAAGCACTGCTCTGTAATGATGGTCTTCTACCTGGTCTCTTATCAAGCCGATGTAGGAGTTGAGTTCATCTACTGTGCCGTATGCTTCTATTCTGTCGTGGAATTTAGGTACACGAGTGCCGCCTATCAAAGATGTTTCGCCTTTGTCGCCGGTTTTGGTGTATATTTTCCAGTCTTCGTTCATTTATTATTAGTATTATTTAAATAAGGCAAACAAAAGTTTTATGCATTTTGTTCAACCAAATAATCCTTCATCTTTCTAACATTAGGATTCAGTTCATCTGATGCAATTTTACCATCAATTAATCTTACAATACGGTGTGCATGACGGGCAATATCCTCTTCATGTGTTACTATAATAATAGTATTGCCTTTTTCGTGTATCTCCTCAAACAAGCCCATAATTTCTATCGAAGTTTTAGAATCAAGGTTTCCTGTAGGCTCATCTGCTAATATAATTGAAGGATTATTTACCAAAGCTCTTGCCACAGCAACACGCTGACGTTGACCTCCCGAAAGCTCGTTAGGTTTGTGTGTAATCCTATCCGAAAGGTTTACATCAGCCAAACATTTGGATGCTCTTTCGATTCTTGTGCCTTTGTTAACACCTGCATAAATCAAGGGTAACATCACGTTTTCTAATGCCGATGAACGTGGCAGTAGATTAAATGTTTGAAAAACGAAGCCTATTTCTTTATTCCTTATTTCGGCCAAATCATTATCACCAAGCTTACTTACATCATGTTTGTTCAATATATATTGCCCTGAAGTTGGAGTATCTAGGCAACCCAATATATTCATCAAAGTGGACTTGCCCGAACCTGATGGTCCCATCAATGCCACATATTCGTTTTTATAAATTGTAAGCGAAATTGTACGTAATGCTTTCACTACTTCGGTGCCAACTTTGTAGTGCTTAGCTATTTCTTTCAAACTTATTACTTCCTCAACCATTGTTTTATTTTTTTACAAACTTACTACTTTTTGCGATATTTTTAATAGGTTTAACGATTATAATTTTAAAATCGTATACTAAAATTTTCTTTACTCAATTCTTTTCTAAAAAACACTATTCCCATAAAGAACAAATCAAGGCTTAATGTTACTTCAGGCTTTGCTGTTATATAATTCCAGGCTCCTTCCATTTCGTTGGACCAGTGTATATCATCAAAAATAAATACCGTATTATTATGATGATATTGCAAACATTTCTCAAAATAATTTCTTGTTGCTTCTCGCTGATGATTGCCATCAAAAAACACTAAATCTACACTACTCATTTCAGCAAGTGTATTTTTTAATACAATATCTATATTGTTATTTATAACAGCAATATTTGTAATATTATTTTTAACAAAACCTTGGTTTGCGATGTAGGCAATATCTTCGCTGCCTTCTATCGTTCTTATATTTGCCTCAGGATTTGCCAATGCCATATAGGTAGTGCTCACCCCTAACGAAGTACCAAGCTCGAGGATGTTGGCAGGCTTCAATTCTTTTACCAAACGATATAATAGTTGTGCATATTTGGGCGACTTTGCCGAATGCTTTGCAATCTTTGCTATCTTCCTGTTTTCGGAAGTGCCGGTACCAAAATCTTCGCAATATATTTCTTGTTTATTTTTTAATAAAGAAGCTCTATATGCTTCTGCATTTTTATATGAAGCATAGTTTTTTTTATCATTAATAACTTCCGTAACTAAATGATACAAAAAAGGTGGATGCACTCCATGCTTTGTTTTTGCCTTTAAATAATAGGAAATATATTTTAAAATAAACTTGATTTTATTCATGCTGTAAAATTACTATTTTTTATTTAATACAGAAGATTGTTTAAATAAAAAATATGGTGAAGACTAATGCGATTTATCTTTCCGTCTAAGTGAGCACAATGAGTAATTTGATAATATTTTAATCCTGGTATTCATTACGAGGAACGGCGAAGCAATCTCTGACTTAAATGTATTTATTATTTTATTTTATATAACGGTTTAATTAGCAGCAAGCTTTTCAAGTAATTGTTTATCTTCAGTTAAAATTTTCTTTAGGTAGGAAGATAATTCTAATTTATCGCTTGTTTGTTGTTGTGCTTGTTTCAAAAAGTCTAACAAATCCTGTAGAACTGTATCTGGTACAGTATCTAAAAGTTTTTCTATTTCGATTTTTATTTGTTTTGTTGTCATGATTATTTTTTTTTACAAAGGTACACATTAATTTTTTAATAAAACTTACCTATTCTTTTATCATACTCCCTTGCCCTTTTATCTCTCCATTTTCTCTTACTATTACTTTGTACAAACCAGTTTTGTAGTTTTGAATATTTAAACTTATTTGATTCGAACCTTTTAAAAGTTTCTCTTCATACACTAACTGACCAAGAGTATTATAAATAAGTACATCTCCCTCTTTATTTATCTGTTGGTAATTTATTCTTGTTTGAATTGTAGATGGATTTGGGAAAACCTTTAAATCTACCCTATTACTTACAATGCTATTTTCTTTTACACTATTAGGGAAAGAACAAGGTGCATTACCTAAACTATCTGTTTTTACAATCCATATTTGCTGATATGGCCCAATTGAACATCCATTTACACTGCCACAGGCTGTAATACTACCATCAGAATTAAGTACATTATCAAATAGAAAACTACCATCTAAAACTAAACTTTCTGGATTATAATATGTCTTACGCCATAAACTATCACCATTTGAATTAAACTTAAATAAAAATGAAGTATAAGGCATGTAATCATTATAGTTACCTCCCATAATGATAAAATCTGTGTTATTTAAAATTTGGATTTTATTTATTGATAGATTTACTTTTATTGAGTCATACATTTTACTCCATATTTGTGTTCCATCTGATGTTAATTTAAGAACATTAATATTAGCAGTCCAATATTCATTAAATTGATAAGTATGTGTACTATAACCATAAGCGAAAATAATATCATTTTGAGGAGTGATTGCTAAAGCACCTGTTCCGTTGTATTCATTACTTCCAAGATATTTCGACCACTTTAAATTACCTGCACTATCTGTTTTCATTAAAAATGGTTTACCATCACCAAAACCGCTCGATTGCCTAAAACCACATATTAAAAATCCATGATCTGCGGTTTCTTCTACCTGAGAGCAATCAGTATATTTACCTGTTGTTATTGTTTTCTTCCAAAGTAAATTACCTACACTATCTGTTTTAAATATCATAACATCAGGCATACTGGCAATAGGGTTTTTTCTGGCACCTACTATTATAAACCCATTATCATGCGTTTCTTTTATATTTCTAATTGCTTCCCAAA
>CAYRBL010000057.1:0-12672 GCA_964422385.1 uncultured Bacteroides sp. | reverse complement strand
TATTTTCTCTAATGGAATTTCTGTTAAAATATTTTTTGAAGAAGTAGAATATACCTTTTCTCCTATTATATTATATAGAGTAAAAGTATTTTCATTAGAAGTATTCATATTATTTTTAATTGTAATTTTATCCTTTGCGGGAATAGGATACACCTCAAAATAGGTATCAAATGCTGTATTTTCAGTAATAGCATTCAAATTTACAGCATGCAAAATATAAGTAAGCGTGTCGCCGGTAGAGATATTACCTTGTTTGTACAACCATATCTTAGCAGTACTAGTTGCAGCAACATTACCAGTCCATAAATGAACCCCTGCCCAACCAAAACCACCAGGAAGTATTGGAGGAAAGTTACCACCAGCAGGAATACCCAACCAACATTCGCCCGAAGTACACAAATCGAAATAAGTTCCCCCAGAAGTGTCATTCGAAATATATTGAAATTTCAAAAATAAAGTATCAATAGAATTATTTGCTATGTGAATACTATCGTAAGAGAGTTCGTTAAACCCTTGATAATTGACACAAACTTTGGATGGCGTTAAGGTATATTGAGCCTTAGTAATGTTTACAAATAGAAAAGTAAACATCAAAAGCATATAAATCGAAATATTTTTGTTATTAATCATAATGCAAAGATACAAAATATAAATAAGTACAATATATAAATGGTGTTAAAAAATAAAAGCAGAAACATTAACCTCGATTCAAACTCCTCTTTTATTAGTTGAGATTAAATGAGGTTAAAATAAAACTATTTCTTAACAATCATTTTCTTTGTTTTTGTAAAAGCACTTGTATTTAGAGTATAAAAATAGGTACCTGAACTAAGATTATTTAAGTTAACATCCAAACTATGTAGACCTATTGATTTCAATCCTTCATTAAATTTCATTACTTCCCGACCATAAAGATCATAAATAGTTATTAAAACCTTTTCAGTTTTGGCCAATTCATAAGTTATTTTAGTAGTATTTATAGCAGGGTTAGGAACATTCTGATAAAGTATGACAGTATTCTTTTGCTGCTCAACAACACCATTTGGATTCACAGCACTCGTATTAAGCCTTATCATAGGAGCTAAACTAGCTGATGAATACGAATACCAGATATTATCGGTATCAAATAAAAACATTGTATTCTCTGGTTGAGGAGTATCATTATTTGCAGCAATTAAAACCGTATCAGCACCACCGAATGCTTGTATAGTAACAAAGTAAGTAGAATCTTTCTTTAACAAAGGACAAGCACTATTAAAATATATTTCAATTTTATTTGGATTAAGAGTATTTGTTGTAACAATTTCATTAGAGTTTATAAAGTGATAGTCTGATTCAGCAACTACAGTTTTGGAAGCATCATCCCAACCACTATATAAAATGGCTCTTATTGGAGCATTCACAGTTGTACCTTTCGCAATAACTACACTTATTGATTTAGCATAAGTATTAGTTGTAAACTGAAATAAATTTGCAATCTGAAATGCATTTACACTCCCATTATTCACTTCATTCCACAAGTATTCCCCAATGTAAAAATCATTATCACGTGCAAATACTCCTTGGTTTGCTGAGTTTACTACCACTTTAAAAGTATCTAAATTCGGAGCAAAAGAAACAGAATCACTAGAAGCATACATCCCTAGCAAATATGTTCTAGCAACATCTAAAGTATCAAAATTACTAGTTATAACTGTGTCGGAATGCAACGAACTTAAAGGCGGATATGCTGAAGAGACCCCAGTTTTCCCTGAAACAATTTCATTTGAATGTAGCTTAATATTATTTTGAGTTAATTTACCTGTATTCTTTATAACAGCACCTAAAGTTATAGGGAATTTTTGTCCTAATGGCACCTGCGAATAGCCACTATACACATAAGGTGGAGCATTATTTACAAAACCTGCTAAAGGATTCAATATTTCCATCCTATTATTAGGCATATTTTCAATTAAAACATCATCTATATATAAATTATCCCCATTAACACCAACATATTCAAAAGCAACTTTAAAATTAGAACAAGTATCATAAGCTGATAGATTGATGAATTGTTTGTAATAAACAAAATCAGAAAAAACCCCAACGCTATCATCTGTCCACACTAATTTCCAGGTAACACCTCCATTTGCACTTAATTTTACTTTTACTTTATAGTCATTATCAGTTACACCCCAATAATAACTCATACTCCACCAAAAACTCAATAGAGGTGCGTTATATAGTTTCAGGTTAATTGAAGGAGAAATTAACCACTCATCTTGAGAAACAACATTTTCATCCCAATTAACGGCTGCACAATGAGAACCTGAATAAGATTCTGTAGCTTGTTTCCATTGATAACTTGGAGTTGGATCTACACCACTTTTGGTCCATCCTGTAGGAGGAAAAGTTGCACCTTCAAATCCTTCAAAAAAAACTGAAGTTTTGTTTTGATTAGTATTCGTAATCTTTGATTTTATTCTAATATTAGATGCTACATTTTCCGACTTGGAGTGTCTTTGAATTACTTTTTGAGAATTTAAAGTATTATTTTGTGCAATTACATTTATAATAAATAATAAAGTAATAAGAAATGAGATTAGTTTTTTCATTTGGTATATGTTTAAATATTTTTACAAAGATAAACAATTAAACATAAGATTTTGATAAAACACGCTAAATAAATATTTAAATAATGTTATAAAAATCTATTGTAAGTAAATTAAGATATTATTTTTATAAAAAAATTAAGAACTATATAAATAAAATTACTAGACTATTTTTTAATAGGACTAATCTGAATTATATTTTCACTTTTTAACCATAAAAGGTAAAAATGTCCCTAAATGGCACTTGTTTTTTTAATACTATTTCTGCAAATACTTATATTTCAAGATATCTTTTTAAAATGCATAAATATTGAGATGCTAACATTAATTAATAATAAAAAATTAAGCCATGTTAGTAGATGTTAACAAACCAGTAAGAAAGCTATATGTATCGAGTTACAAAAATGTAACAGGATTGAGTTATAGCACTCGTAAAATATCTTTTTCGTATAGCAACAATACATTGCCAACGAAATATAGATGGGTGTGTGATTTGACTAATTAATATAAAAGATTTATCTAGGTATTATTCTCCTGTTAAAGTTATATTATTTTCGAGAGAATAAGGAATAGTATAATTTACACTAGCTTGTTGTGGAGCGCTTAATGTCATGCTTCCACTTATATTTTGTTTGAAATTACCATTTATTATCCAACCAGTTTTCTCGTTTATTCTAAGTTCACCTGTTTGAATACCTTTCATATCAAATTTCATATTTACATCGTCCTTTACTGCAAAATTAGGCTTATCTTCTGATTTGATTTTAGACTTTATATTTATAATAACAATCCCATTATTTCTATAAATTAAAGTATAAGTATTCTCACAAATCATAGGAAAAACAGATTCGGTATATGTAGTATTTGTCCAGCTTTCACCAACGTTAACAGGTATTTTATTATAAGTCCCCATAAAATAATTTGCATTCGATTTAAACAAACTCTGGCTAAGATTCTTTAATACTCCCTCGTCTAACTTACTTAAAACAGCAGAATCTTTTTCAAATTTACTAAAAACTGATTTAAAGGCATCATTCAAACCACTTACATCTTTTATATCTCCATTTAAAGCAACCTTAAAATTAAAATTTAAACCCACAAGCGATTTATAAATATTTGACATCAGTGTATCGTTAGAAGGCTTTTCTGAATCAAAATCCATATCCATAGTATTAGATTTTAATGCAAATCTAAAACTATTATAAAAAAGATTCATAGTAATTGAACTATCAGAAATATTTTTATCTATAACTTTAAATGACATATCCAGATAGTTCTTAGATTTTATTTCATTTTTAGTCCCAAACATCTCTTGTATAGAACTTGATTCAGAGATAAACTTAATTTTATAAGTTTTCCCTTTGTCTAAGTTGTACTGTAATAAAACCTTATCTCTGTTACAAGAAGTAAAAAACACAATTATTATTAATAAAGCTGTTATGTTTTTTAATAAGATATTTTTTTGAAAAATATTATTTGATTTCATAAAAACTATTTTCATTATTTTCGGAATCATCATATATAATATGCCCTGTATTTCTTTCTAATGAATAATAACCTTCGGCTTTAAAACCAGCTGGCATTTCTTCATTAATAAATTTATTTAAAAAATAATTGTATAAAAAACTTGCATTCTTAGCACCAGAATGGGACGCCAGATTATAAATATCATTTAGATTTACTTTAGAAATGTAATATTTATATTTTACTTTATTAGAATCGTTTTTAGCAAAAATTCCATCAAGTTTATCCTCTATACTAAAGCTATCATAGAACAGTTTGGTCTTAATTTTAGAAGTATCGCTTGGGGTAAGCTCAAACCAGCAATTCAAAGTATATTTATTAATGTCATGACCTTTATAATAGACAACAGAGTCATTAGGAAAAGAATGTTCGTTAATATAAGTATAATTATCTTCTTCTAACTCTAATTGTGTAATTTTAAAAATATATTTTTCCGAACTTTCTAGTTCATATTTTTTAATAGATTCCATAGTATACACTTTGAAACCATAATACTCTAATTCGGATATTAATTTAGAATAAAGTGAATTAAATGTCTTCTGATCATCTATAGAATCAAGATAAATAGTATATGCTGACCATAAAGAGTCTTGCTTTTCGTAAGACATTTTATCATAACCATAAACTCTTTTAATTTTATCGTTCAATTTATAAAGAGTTGTGTCTTTAAGAAGAAGTATAGAAATATTGTTTTCTTTTTGAACAAATTCTCTAGCAATATCCCTTTCAACTTTACAAGATGAAATAATAATTGTAATAGAAATTACAAGAAAGATGATATGTCTAAAGTTTCTTTTCAAATTAATTTATCAATTAATGCTAAAACTATAACAGGCTATTTAGTATTTTTATTGTTCTCTATTAATTTTTGAGCAAATGCTTTTCCAAATTCAACACACTCTTCCAACTGGTGTTTGTGAGGAGTGAATTTAATAAACAAACTTTTATCAAAATAATTTAGCTTTAAATTGGTGATATTTGTCTCCAACATTTTCTCACCTTCTCCACTCCAACCATAAGAGCCGAATGCACCTGCCAGTTTCCCTTTATCACGCAAAGGATTAACCATAGCAAACAACTGATAAATCTGAAGCAATATATTTTGATTTATAATAGGAGTACCAATAATAATACCACTACTATGTGCAATCTTTTCTTCAACTACACTTAAGGACATTCTTTCCAAATCACAAATATCTGTAATAATATAATCAACTTCTCTGATGCCTTCAGCAATCTTTTCGGCCATAATGGAAGTATTTTGGTAAGCTGAAACATAAGCAATCATTATTCTTTTAGAGTCAGGTAATGCATTTGCTTTTAATGAATATTCCTCTGTTAGGTTTACATAATGTTTCCACATCTCAGTAAGAATAGGACCATGACCAGTGCAAATAGCATTTATTTCTAAAGGGCGAATCTTTTCAATAGCCTTTAACATAAATTTACTATAAGGTTTAAGAATAACATCATAATAATATTTAAAAGCATCTTCAAAATCACCTACTAAAGTGTCGAACATTCTTTCATCACTAAAATGAGCTCCAAAAGAATCACAAGTAAACAATATTTTGTCTTCTTCTAGATATGTGTACATGGTGTCAGGCCAGTGTAGATGTGGTGCAGCTATAAATTTAAGAGTTTTATTACCTAAGTCTAAAGTATCACCATCCTTAACAATTAAATGAGGGAACTCTTCTCCTATCTGATCTTTTAGATATCTGATAGCATTTCCACTTCCAACAACTACTGCCTTAGGAGCTATGCTAAGTAAGTTTTTTAAGTTGCCAGAATGATCAGGCTCGGTATGATTCAAAATTATATATTCAATTTCTTCAGGATTGCAAACTGCTTTAACTTTTTGTTCATAAGTATTCCAAAACTTCTCTTTAGTTGTTTCAACAATAGTTTTTTTAGTTGCATTGATAAAATAAGAATTATAAGTAGTCCCAAACTTAGTTTCCATTACTACGTCAAAAGTAATTAAACCTGGATCAAGAATTCCAATCCATTTTACATCATTGCATACATCTAAAATTTTATTATCAACCATATTATTTTTAATATTTTTATTAAACGTTTATTATTTCTTTGTGAAATTATTCTTAAAATAAGGTCATTTGAATTGGATCATCAATATCATCTATGTTTTTATTAATATTTGAATCAAATTCCAATTCAGGTTTATCATTTTCTTCTACATTTATTTCATCAATTTCATCAATTTCTTCCTCTTCAATTTCTTCTTCATAAGGAAGTGGATCTAATAGTATAACTTCTTTTACAAAATGCTTGGTTAAGCGTTTTCCTCTTGCTTTAAAACTTTTCACATCTATAAAATCAGCTAAAGTAAGCAGCTCTTTTTCAATCTTCTTTTTATTCAACTTTTCGTTAAATACAATTTCAATCTGAGGCAACCAATCATTGCTTATTGCATATATAAAAGAGGAAGGATGATCGCCAATAAAATATTGTTTTCTGTCGTGTTCTTCAACTTGAAATCTTTTTACATAAGGTAATTGAAGTTCTCCATCAGAATAAACTGCTGTAATTATTTTCTTAGGATTATATTTTTCGATAATTATCATATCTTCATCAAAATGATTCGTGAGTTCAAAATTTATTAACTTATACGAACCATCTTTCATAACTGTAAGAATTCTATCATCTAGTTTAAAAGATCCGAGACGTTTACCTCTGCTCTCTGTATTTAATCGCATCACTGTGTCATCATACCAAATTTCACGAGCTCCAAGAGTAGATAATCCTTCCTCAGCCAAGGTTACTCTTTTAACTTCATTCTTAGTAATCGTATTGCCATGAGATGATCTACCTTTTATTAGCAATTCACTAAAGTCGAAGTCAAATATTAACTTCTTTAATTTAGGTTTAGGTTTTAATTGAACTTTTACTTTTTCAGCCTGACCATTAGGATTAGCTGTAAAATATAAAACTTTGCTACCTTTTGTACCTTTTGTCAAATCATATTCTTTATCACGAGTTACGCTTATTACAAAAAACCTTTTAGCATAAGCTTTACCTCTAATCCCATCTTGATAAATCATATTGTAAATAGTACGTTCATCATTTCTCCTAAAAACATAAATATGTTCTATGTTTTGTCCAACAAAAACTTTATCGGCAACCTTTGTTACTATAAATGTTCCATCGTTTCTAAATACAATTATATCGTCGATGTCGGAACAATCACATACGTATTCATCCTTTTTTAAAGAAGTACCTGCAAAACCTTCAGCTCTATTAACGTATAATTTCTCATTAGCAGCTGCAACCATAGTTGCTTCAATTACTTCAAAATTTCTAAGCTCTGTTTTACGTTCCTTTCCTTTTCCGTATTTCTTTTTTATTCTTTCGAAATAATTGATAGCATATTCTACTAAATTATTAAGATCATCGTTCACCTGAGTTAAATCATCTTCAATAGCCTTTATAACATCTTCAGCTTTTGAAGAATTATATTTAGAAATACGATCAATAGGAATTTTTCTTAATCTTAAAATATCATCCAAAGTAACTGCACGCATCAGGTTTTGAACATAAGGTTTCAAACCTTCATCGATAGCTGTATTAATTTCTGCGTCCGTTTTACACACTTTCATATCCTCATAAACTTCTTTTTCGATAAAGATACGTTCGAGAGAAGCATAATGCCATTGTTCTAAAAGTTCGGCTTTCTCAATTTCTAATTCCAGTTTCAACAACTGTAAGGTATGTTCTGTACAGATTTTTAAGATTTCTTTTACTCCAATAAACCTAGGGTTACCATCATCAATGATGCAACAGTTTGGAGATATAGAAATTTCACAATCAGTAAAAGCATATAGCGCGTCGATTGTAGTATCAGGTGATACTCCCGGCATTAAATGTATTAATATTTCTACATTACGGGCTGTATTATCATCAATCTTTCTTATTTTAATTTTACCTTTATCATTAGCCGTAATGATAGTATCAATAAGCGAAGAAGTAGTTACACCAAATGGAAGTTCAGTAATGACTAATGTTTTTTTATCTATTTGATTTATCTTAGCTCTAACTCTAACTTTTCCTCCTCTTATTCCTTCATTATATTTAGTAACATCGGCAAGACCACCTGTTAAAAAATCGGGAAGTATTTCAAAATCTTTTCCTTTTAGAATGCTAATAGAAGCATCAATAAGTTCGATGAAATTATGTGGTAATATCTTTGATGCTAAACCAACAGCTATCCCTTCAACTCCCTGTGCTAATAACAATGGGAATTTCATTGGAAGCGTTATTGGTTCTTTATTTCTTCCATCATAAGATAATTTCCAATTGGTAGTTTTAGGATTAAAAGCTACTTCCAAAGCAAACTTTGATAAACGTGCTTCAATATATCTTGGAGCAGCTGCACTATCGCCAGTATGAATATTCCCCCAGTTTCCCTGACAATCTATCAACAATTCTTTTTGTCCAAGCTGAACCAGTGCATCACCAATTGAAGCATCACCATGAGGATGATATTTCATAGTATGCCCGATGATGTTGGCAACTTTATTGTATCTGCCATCATCCAGTTCTTTCATCGCATGAAGTATCCTTCGTTGTACAGGTTTTAACCCATCCACAACATCAGGCACAGCGCGTTCTAATATTACATAGGATGCATAATCGAGAAACCAATCCTTATACATCCCCGAAAGAAATGTAGTCTTTCGGATATCTTTATTGGTATCTTCAGCAAGCAATCCGCCTTCTTCTATTAGTTCTTCATTATCGTTTTCGTTCATCTTTGATAAATTATCACCAATGTTTAATTTAGTTTTTTATTTCCACAATCTTAACAACACCACTTCTCCCAATAGGAAAATAAGCGTTAACAACACAAACAATTTCCACAAACTTATCCCTTGGTTCATTTCTTTTATTATTTCACCAAGATGTTTTTTGTTTGCTTCAATCACAATCAGATTTTTTAGCTGTTTATCTTTAACAATTGTACTAATTTCTTTGTTCGTAAAACAGTCGGGTTGTGATTCATTCCTATCATAATTTAATGAAATCCCCGACAATTTAGTATCCCCTGAGAATATCATATAATTACCTGCTTTCTTAATCTGATTGTGTAGAAATATATTTGTATAGCTATCTATTGTTTTCGTTTCCGGTATTATTTCAAAGTTCTTTTCTTCCCCTTTTATCTTAAAAATATTCTCGTTATTTGTAGTATTTATAGTGCTCGGTACTTCTATCACTTCATCGCTACCTATAGTGTATGAAAGCTTATTAAGAGCGATACTTTGCAATGCAATATTAAATAATGTAGGAACAAATATTGCATGTCTAGGGAAATTACTCCAAGAAGGATTTAGTGAAACAGCACTTAAATAAACTTTTCCTTTACCACAATAAGAAATTGAAAGGAAATCTTTCCCATTTTGTAATTTTAATAAAGATTCTTTTCTCGAATGAATATTTTCTGTTAGAGTATAATGATTAAATATTACAGGCAAATCAATATTCTCAGGTATCTTTTCGAATACATCTGAATATATCGAATGATTTAGATTTATTTTCTCAACTTTAGTATTTGTAGTATCGATAGCTTGATAACTACCTACATTTATAAGCGTAGTAAATTGTCGGTAGCTTTCCAAATCAGCTTTTTCTGATGGAAATATTAATAGATTTCCTCCATTCAAAATATATCTTTGGAGTTCTTGAGACAGTCCCGATGATATAGTTTTTAAACCATTTAATACAATAAGATTATTGTTTTTTAAATTAGAATAATCAATATTGTTTTCGGATATATTTTTAAAACTAAAAACAGAATCCAACTTAAATAACTTATTCAAAAAAGTACTTTCTGTTTCTCCATTTATAGCTAACACATGTATGTTTTCAGCAACTTTGTAAGAGAAAAAATATTTATCATCATACGTCAAAGGATAGTCTGTTATTTCTGCATATCCATTTTGAATACCTGATTCATCAATACGATAAGTTAATGGTATTAATAATTCTTCTTTTTCTTTTATGTCAAAACTTGCTACTGCACGTTGTTTGCCATTGATGATAAGTTTTAGTGGAATCTTTTCAAAAGGTACATCTGATGCATTCTTAATTTTAGCTATTATTTTAACAGTTTTTCCTATTTGCAATACCGGAGATTCGAACCAACAACTATCTACAAAAATATTGTTAGTCTTTTGCGAAGTTAATGGAATCAGATTAATAGAAATGGTAGAGTCTTTTGATATAGATTGAAAATCGCTAATACTTTTCTGAAAATCGCTAATAATATAGGAAGTTTTGTTGGCAACATTTACTGTATTCTGAATATCCTGTTGTCGTTTTACTATCTCAGGAAGTTTTTTTACAGAAGGGGATATTTCAACTTCTTCGAGCATTTCTAAAAACTCATCTTTACTTAATAACCTTTGATGTTTGCCTTCGAAATCATTTGTGAGCAATTGAAAAACATCAGAATTATTATATGCAGAAAGTATTTCGCGAGCTTTTGTTTTGGCAATATCCAGCAGTTTATTTTCGTCGGAAACTGCTTCCATACTAAAGGAATTATCAACATAAATACAAACTACATTTTTACCATTAGTAGTCTTTTTAGTATTCGAAAAGGGAATAAAAGGTTGAGCAAAAGCAATAACAAGACAGGCAATGGCAAGTATTCTCAAAAACAAAATAATTAAATGTTTCAGTTTTGAATATTTCTGTGTCTGTAATTTCAATTCTTCTAAGAAGCTTACGTTAGAAAAGTAAACCTTTTTGAAGCGCCTGAAATTAAACAAATGGATGATTACCGGTATCCCTACTGCTAATAAACCCCACAAAAAATTTGGATTAATAAATTGCATTTATGTCTTTTTATTATTTTAAAAAAGTTTCGACAAAATTAATCATAATACTGTTAATAATGAAGATTGTTGATAATTTTATTTTTAACTTTAAATTGTTAAATATTTTTAAGTCCTAAAATGATTGTTGTTAACAACATCCACCAAAAGTTTATGATTTTTTTAACACATTCCAACCGTAAATTAGGATAACTAAAAATATTATTGCTGAAATTACACCCGATAAACTTCCAATTCCTTCCCATTTATTTAGTAATATTTTTTTAGCAGCAAACACCAGCATATTTATTCCTATCAACACAAAAATATAAAACATATAGGTGTCGTTTTGGGTCAAAATGGGCTTTTCTTCTTTTGTATATTTTATGTTATAGTTATATTTTGCATTATAATAACTGTTATATGATGTATTTTTTGAACTTCTACCATACTTTTTATAGTCATTTATTATATCTTCAGTTTCTATATTTAGCTTTTCTTTTCTTCTTAACAAGGTGTGATATGCTTCGTTTATAGCTTGAAATTTAGAGTTAGCATCGGCATCCGTATTTGTATCTGGATGCATTTCCTTTGCTTTCTTGCGATAAGCTTTTTTTATTTGCAACAAAGTAGCGTTTGCATTTACTCCTAATATTTCGTAGCACTGATGTAGCAGCATAGTTTGGGATGATTTTTATTTTTTAATAATTGCATCTTTAATACTGTCTAGATATTTTACCGCATCCAGGCTATCTGCTATTGCTTTTCTTTTTGTTTTTTCTTTATTAAAAAAGGAATCAATTGGGCCTACAGTTGGATAGGGATCGTGTTTTATCATTACCCATGTAAACAACATTACTCCTAAAATCAGTATCCAATAAATAAATTTAAAACGTTCCGAAAAATCTTTCTTTTTATACAGTTTTAGAATAAATAAGATTAAAAAACCAAAGAGTATATATGTTGGGTATACCATTATTATATCAGCAATGTCGGAACCTAAAATAAAAATATCGTCTTTATTTATAATTACAATAGTGAGGATACTTATCGAAATGATGAGTATAAGTTTTAATGATAATCTCATTTTAATTTAATTTTTATTATAGTTTTAACCCTCTTTCATGAAATAATAAATAAAAAACTACAATTCTTATAGCCCATGAAATGATGAAGCTACTATTATAATTCTTGTTATATTCATCATCAAACTTACCTTTAAATCCTTTTAATGCCCAAAACACAAAAGCTCCTTCGGGCACAAAAAATAATCTAACTTTCCACCATTTTTTATTTTCAGCCATTTTTCATAATGTTGTTTATTTGCACAAACTTTTTAGGTTTTATTTTATCATTTCTTTTAATGCTATAATTAAAATTGGTAACAATAAAATCAGAATAAAATAGCGATACACTTTTCTGTCATTTTTACATTTAATAAAGGCAATTATAAAACCGATAAAAGTAAATAGTATTACTACAATTATAACTTTAAACATTATCATAGTAGCTAAAGCACCTGCATAATTATTATCAAAATCTTCAAAATATAAGAATTGAATAAAACCTATAAATGAAAAATAATAAAATATCAATGATAAAATTGACATAATATACTTTTTTATAAATAAGATTATTTTTCCCATTTCTTTATTTTAAAAAATTCTTTTTTTCTATTCCCTAGCATAAATGCTAGGGTTAATAGATTTTATTAAAAC
>CAYRBL010000056.1:11010-12793 GCA_964422385.1 uncultured Bacteroides sp. | reverse complement strand
TGTTATTGAATTACAAAGATACATTAACTAAACATATTTACAAAACAAATGATTATAATGAACTCTTTTTTGTCCTTTTTTGCAATAAATCCAAAAAGAAACCGATATGCAGCTATATTATGGAAATAGTAGTAAAAAGGAAACGAATTGTTACCCATTTTATGCAATAGTAGTGAAAAGGAATCGATTAGCTAATCCTTCCTGGAAATAGTAACAGATCGGTTCCGATTTGCTACTATATTTTAAAAATACTTGCAAAAAGGAACCGATTTACAAGTATATTTTAAATATAGTAGTGATTCGGATCATTATCAATATATTACAAAATGACTATTTTTAGCTTAATAAAAAATCATCTTTTTTTTAAAGATATGATTTTAAAAGACTGTTTATTTACTCACATATTGCTATTTTCTAACCATTTGAAAATCTTGAAGTTTTATTTATGCTTTTTTATGAATAATAAGCTTTCAGAATAGCTCTTTCCATTATTAATAATAGTAATTTTGCCATAAGTAAAAAGCCAATTTAGACTTTTTTATTATAAAAAAATAATGCCAAACAATCCGTATGCAGAAAATTATTATGCTAGCAAGACAAAAGACAATTTTAAGAAAGCACATGCTTTTACACAAACTAGTCAAGGTTCTTTAGACTTTTGGGGAACAACAGATCCAGATGTAGAGGCAATTGCTCTGCCTTTAAAACCTTTCAGTATTATTGTAGATAATGATTATATAAGTTGGTTTGTTGCGAAGCACAATGCTATGAGTGCAACCAAACAGCAAAACTTGGTAGAAGATGCAATGCCAGCAAATGTAAAAAAATTAGAAACAGCTGTGTTAGGTGCTTATGATGAAGGAACACCTGGTTATACTAAATATTTTAGTAGACCTAAAAGTGGTTTATATGAAGGCGTTTCACAAAAAGACAAATTAGTAAACCTGAAAACCGAAAGTGCACTATTAGTTGGTGATGTACCATTGGCAGCAGCTAAAATAAAATTTGATTTGTATACCAAAAGTTTTGGTGATACTTTGAAAGTCTCGGAAGATGCCCAAACAGCATTAACAAAAGCATCAACTAAGTTGGAGGGATCCAGAATTACTTGGTGTGATGAAGCCTTAGGTGCTACAGGTAAATTGCTTACAAAGTTTAAACTTACTCCCGAAGTAATTGAAGACATCTTCGATTTGTCTCCATTTAATCCACATCATAGCAATGTAGATCCTGATGATGGTACTTTATTAGTAGAAATCCCTACTATGTCGACAGTTTGTATAAATATGATGTTTGATCCATTAAAATCATATTATCTACATAATTCAGGCATATGTATCCTTAAAGTTGGTAGTGCATCAGCAGCCGATCAACAAGTGCTAACTAGTTTTATCACACTACAAATAGATGAAACCAAAATAGCAAGTGGAGCTCAATTAGGCGACCTAATAAACAGATACCTCTTAGTAACTGATGAAAATTTAGTACAAGCAGGCGAACTTAGAATAAAAGAAGTAGTGTAGTTATTTTAAACAATAAAAACACACAATTTTCAATTTACGAAAGCCTTATTCAATAATATGTTTAAGGCTTTTTTTATTTGATATTTGTACTTTGGTAAAATTACAATTTTATTATAACAAAAAAGCCGCATCAAATTGAATTGATGCGGCTTTTTTTAGTATCCTTAATATCTATTTCCTAGTAGAAATAAATACGATTGTCAGTGATTGTAGCCTTTTCCTTTAGCACGCGGAATACATCGCTTTGTACACGTTGCATA
>CAYRBL010000056.1:8094-10910 GCA_964422385.1 uncultured Bacteroides sp. | reverse complement strand
GATTGTAGCCTTTTCCTTTAGCACGCGGAATACATCGCTTTGTACACGTTGCATATATTGTTGCTCTAATTGCATACGTACCATTGTAAAATCAGTTGCAGGAGGAGCAGCTATTTCGTTGTCAACAGTAACTACATACACACTGCTATAACCTTTTATAGGTTTGGTAACAGCACCTTTTTTAGTTGCAAAAATAGTTCCTATAACTTCAGGTTCGTATCCTTTTCTGCCAAAATTACTACCTGCAAAGTTAATTTGAGGTACAGTGTCAACAACAGTTTTGTACTGAGCAGCCAATTGATACAAATCTTTAGTTGAACCTAAAGAAGTATTAACTTTAGCTATAATTGACTCAGCTTTTTTATCTCTTAAAACTAAAAATTTAAGTCTGTCTTTGATTTGTTCGAAAGGTGCAATTCCTTTTTCACGTACTTCTTTTACGTAAGCAATTACGAAAACACGGTTATCAAATTCGAAAACTTGTTTAGCCATATCGCCTTTTTTAGTTTCTTCGTTAAAAGCCCAACGAACTAATTCACGAGCTTGCTCGATACCAGGAATATTATCAGCCATAGGTTGAATATACTCAGCATGACGTAAGTTTAAACCTTGTTTTTTAACAGCTGCTTCAAATAAATCCTTAGTGTTATTTTCGCTTGCAAATTTATTAGCTTGTGTAAATACTGTTTTATATGTAGCCTGACTTGGTTCGATTTTGTAAGTAAGTATACCAACTCTTACCTTTTTTTCCATTTCAGTTTTGCCTGTAATATTAATAACGTGGAAACCGAAAACAGTTTCAACTACAACAACGTCACCAACCTTACCTTTTAAACATGCATCGTTAAATGGTCCTATCATTTGCATATCAGGAAACCATTTCATATCACCTTTATTTTCTTTTGCAGAAGGATCATCAGAAACTGAAGCAGCAATCTCAGCTAATCTTGCAGGATCTTTCATGATAACATTTTTCAAACTATCAGCCATTTTCTGAGCTTGTTCTTTAGTTCTTTTTATTTTTTGATCAGCTTGAGCAGCACCTGCATAAGATATCAAAACATGGCTAGCTTTCATCGAATCTGGTCTGTATTGTACATCAATAAGCTTCGCCATTTTAAAATATTTACCATCGTTAAATGGAGCCATAGTAGTTCCAACAGGAGAGTTGAACATTACAGTATCAACGTTTGGAGCAAGTTTACCTTTCTTAAAGAATGTACTATCGTAACGGTCGTTTGAATTTGAATTTACATAATCAGCAACTTTATCAGTAGCAGACAATTCTTTGTAGAAAGTATTTACCTGAGCAATCATTTTCTGCATATCATCGTTTGATGGATTCACTTCATACATCACATAGTCAATGTCTCTTGAAGGTTCTTGATCAAACTCTTGTTTATGTTCGTCATAATATTTTTTATAATCAGCATCTGTTAAAGCTACAGCACTATCAGAAATAGTTGTGTAATCTACAGCCATAAATCTACAAGCTTTGCTAGTCATCTGATCGTTATAAGCTCTTTTTAGAAAAGCTGTTGGCATATAAAAACTTTTAGCAATAAGAGTATTGTATTTGTTTTTCATACGATCATTTTTAATCGCTTCTTCCAATTGTGTCCACTGTACCTTTTCTTCAGGTTTAAGTTTATCAAAATTGTCGATTATATTTCTCACTTGTTGTCTATCAACTTGACCGGTATTACGATTCTGGAAATTCTGAGAGATATAAGGATGAATAAATTTGCCATAATACATATCATTCATTTCTTCAGTTGTAACTTCAATAGAAAGAGCGTCATATTCTTTTTTCATAAGAATATCGCTTACAAAAGTATTCCAAACACTTTCTTTGATTTGGAAACTTTGTTGAGATGTGATATTATCTTTACCACCTTGTTTTTTTACAATCTCTAATTGTTGTTCAACTTTTCTTTGAAATTCAGAATTAGTAACTTCAGTTTTGTTTACCTTACCGATTTCTTTATACTTAAAACCTTTTGTGCTTTTAAGAGCATCTTGCAGAACGAAACCTGCAATTGCAACACCAATCAAAATGAGTAGTAATCCTGATCTTTTTCTAATTGTTCCTATAATAGCCATTTGATGTTATTTTTAAAAATAGTTTGCAAATTTACGAAGAATTTATTGTAATCAGATTATCTTTTTAAATAAATAAATCTTTATATGTACTAACTACTTTATTATTAGTTTAATTTGTTTAATAAATTATTATCTAAATTTGTATTAATTCGTTCCAAAAAAAAGGCTATTCCCTCCAAAAAGGAAACAGCCTAATATTTTAAAATAAACCTTAGTAATTAATTACCAGGCTTATTATTTTTTGATGGTCAATTTCTTTGTTCCGTAAGCTGCACCCAAAAGTAACATTATGCTAAGTCCTCCATCAATTGGAGCACCCCCTCCTGTTGGAGTATTGCCTGGTCCTGGAGCAGGGCCCCCTGTTCCAGAACCACCGCTATTAGGATCAGGTGGTTGAGCGTTACTTAATATCGGCATCACAGCTAATAAAAAAACGACTGCTATGATATTTACTATTCTTTTCATATATAAATTTTTTGCAAAGATAAACATTATAAATAAAATTACAAGTATTATACTAATAATTTATAGTATCTTTAAGAAATTAATAAACAATTTTTACCTTAAAATTACTTTCTTTGTAAACGTTTTAGTTTTACTTTTGATTTTAACAAGATAAATATTCTTCTCATTATTCATCATATTTATCTTATAAAAATTACTTCCATCATCAATTCTTTTACTATAAACAACTTGGCCTAAGAGATTATATA
>CAYRBL010000056.1:0-7994 GCA_964422385.1 uncultured Bacteroides sp. | reverse complement strand
CATTGATCGATAACTTAAGATTACTGTCAGTATACGAATAAAACTGCGGTGCAGCAGCCATCCCAAACAACTTTAGTATATCAAATTGGTTGTCGAAACCATTTGTTGCAGTCGAGTCAAACATTATATCTGCTTGATCTGAATATCCGTTACCTGTAATAGATAAAGTCAGCAATTGGGTAGCATTGGTATTTAATGTTGATTTATTAAGCTGTGAAAAACTTAATTTTGCAGTTAATAAAAAAAGGATGCTAAGAATTATTGTAATTTTTATTGTTTTCATTATTAATTAAATTAGCCTACAAAAGTAATCAAATAAAAGTTCTTAAACGTAAATGATATTAAAAATGTTTAATTTTGTAAATTAATTCAGACAACTATGGACATATTAATTGTATCGGCAACCTCAATAGAGATTGAATCGTTGCTCAATAATTTTACTTTTAAAGAACAAAAGAATGCAACACTTTCTAATTACTCCTACAGGGATTTTAATATAGATGTGTTAGTTACGGGAGTTGGGATGGTGTCGACAGCTTATTGTATGGGCAAAGTTTTGCAGGCCTATAAGTACGATCTTGCAATCAATGCAGGAATAGCTGGTTGTTTCGATAAAAATATTCCTTTGGGAGAAGTACTAAATATTACTTCGGATTGTTTCCCCGAATTAGGTGCCGAAGATGGTGAATATTTCCTTTCCTTGATAGATTTGAAACTATTAGAATCCGATTCTTTCCCATATAATAATATGGAGTTAATAAACGAATCTAAAATAAACAGTGCGTATGTCAACGAACTTAAAAAGGTTAAAGGGATTACCGTGAATACTATCCACGGAATGGAAGATACAATTACGAAAGTTAAAACCCTCTTTGAGCCTGTAACAGAAAGTATGGAAGGTGCTGCGTTTATGTATGCCTGCTTGATGGAAAATATAAAACATCTTCAGATTAGATCTGTTTCTAATTATGTCGAAAAAAGAAATCGTGCCTCATGGAACATCCCTTTGGCACTTAAAAACCTGAACACAACTTTAATTAATATTTTTAATGAATAAAATTACACTTGGATTCTCACCTTGTCCCAACGACACCTTTATTTTTGATGCGATGGTGCATCATAAAATAGATACTGAAGGTTTGGAATTCGAATACTTCATGGCAGATGTAGAGGAACTCAATACTAAAGCCTTTAAGGGAATACCTGATGTTTGCAAGGTAAGTTATCATGCTTACCTTCACCTAATAGATACGTATGTATTACTAAATTCAGGGAGTGCTTTAGGTGATGATGTGGGGCCATTGTTTATTAGTAAAAATGATTTATCAAACTATAATCTTGCTGATATATCTGTAGGCATACCAGGCAAGTACACTACAGCGAATCTATTATTATCTATCGCCTATCCAGAAATTAATCACAAGGAAGAACTTCTGTTTTCGGATATTGAAGCCTCTCTTTTAAAGGAGGAACTTCAAGCTGGAGTTATCATTCACGAGAACCGTTTTACCTATTATAAACGTGGCTTAAAGCTTATTGCTGACCTCGGTAAGCGTTGGTTCGAACTTACCCAGCAACCTATCCCTCTTGGTGGTATTATTATCAAAAGAAATTTAGATAAAAATATTATAAAAGCTGTAGATAGAATCTTGAAGAAGAGTGTGGAGTATGCATTTGCCAACCCTGATTCGCCGATGGAATTTATTAGAAACAATGCACAAGAAATGGAGGAAGAAGTGATGCTTAAACATATTAATTTATACGTTAATCAATATTCGATTGAGCTTGGTGTGAAAGGCAGAGTGGCTATTGAGACTTTATTTAAAATCGCTTTTGAAAAAGGATTAATAGCTAAATTTCCACAAAAAGAACTATTTTTGTAAAAAAATTAAAAAACAAATGATACTAGTAACAGGTGCTGCAGGTTTTATAGGTAGCTGCATGATAAGCAGGCTAAATAGCGAAGGAATTAACGATATTATTATATCAGATGATTTCTCGGATGAGAATAAAAACAAGAATCTTTTAAATAAAACATTTAAGGAAAAAGTTCACCGCAAGGAGCTTTTTAAATGGTTAGAGAAAAATCATAACACCATCGACTTCATTATACATATAGGTGCTCGTACCGATACAACGGAGTTCGATGTTTCGATATTTGATGAATTAAATTTAAATTACACCAAGCAACTTTGGAAAGACTGTATCGCTTACAACATACCTTTAATATATGCTTCTTCTGCGGCTACTTATGGTATGGGTGAGTATGGCTACAACGATGATCATGCGATTGTTGAGAAGCTTAAACCACTAAATCCTTACGGAGAATCGAAGAATAATTTCGATAAGTGGGCCTTGCAACAAGCTGAGCAACCAGTCTTTTGGGCAGGGCTTAAGTTTTTTAATGTATATGGACCAAATGAATACCACAAAGCACGTATGGCTTCCGTTATATTTCACACGCATCGCCAGGTTAATGAAAAAGGTTCGGTGAAATTGTTCCGCTCTCATCGTGCCGATTATGAAGATGGTAAACAGCTTCGCGACTTCGTTTATGTGAAAGATTTGGTTGAGGTGATTATGTATTTGATGAAATCTCGTCCTGAATCTGGTTTATACAATCTTGGGACTGGTAAAGCACGTTCCTTTGTCGATTTGGCAACAGCCACTTTTAATGCAATGGACAAAACTGTGAATATTGAGTTTATTGATACGCCTATCGATATCCGTGATAAATATCAATACTTTACCGAAGCTAATATGAATAAACTTATTTCTTCTGGCTATATTAAGCCTTTTCACACTTTAGAAGAAGGTATAAACGATTATGTTAAGAATTATTTAAATACTGGTCTTTATTTTTAAAATAAATAGTTTTAAAAAATATAATTTTGAAGTGCTAATATTATTTATTACTCAACTAATATTAGCACTTCAAGTACTTTAGGTCCTTAATACTCCCTCTTTTTTTTCTTTTTTAATAATTATTCACAAGCTTAGTACAAATTAATTTATAATTTTGCAAGTCTAATATTTTTCAAACAAACTTGCTTTTGCAGCTAACAAATTACATTTAGAAAATGGACAATTACAGACTAAATCACCTAAGGGAGCTCGAATCGGAATCTATTTATGTTATCAGAGAGGTAGCTGCTCAATTCGAACATCCTGTGATGTTATTCTCTGGCGGTAAAGACTCTATTGTAATGGTTCATCTTGCTCGCAAGGCTTTTTCCCCAGCAAAATTACCTTTTCCTTTGCTTCATATTGATACCGGTCATAATTTTCAGGAGACGCTTGATTATCGCGACGAACTTGTAAGTAAAATAGATGCTCAATTAATTGTTGGCTCTGTACAAGAATCGATCGATCAGGGGCGTGCTGTTGAAGAGAAAGGTTTTAATGCGAGTAGAAATGTGTTGCAAACTGTTACCTTATTGGATACCATCGAAAAATACAAATTCGATGTGGCAATGGGTGGTGCACGTAGGGATGAAGAGAAGGCAAGGGCTAAGGAAAGATTCTTTTCTCACAGAGACGAGTTTGGTCAGTGGGACCCTAAGAACCAACGTCCTGAATTATGGAATATCTTTAATGGTAGAAAAAATATGGGTGAGCATTTCAGGGTGTTTCCGATTAGTAACTGGACCGAAATGGACGTTTGGCAGTATATACTTTTGGAAAAAATAGAAATGCCAAGTATTTATTACACCCACCAAAGAGAAGTATTTAGTCGTGATGGCAACTGGCTGGCTGTAGCACCTTTTATGAAATTAAAAGATACAGAAAAAGTGGAGCTCAAAACGGTTCGCTGTCGTACTATTGGTGATATCACGTGCACTGGTTTAACGCTTTCTACTGCCAATTCGTTAGAAGAAATCATCGACGAGATTGCTGCAACAAGAGTTACCGAAAGAGGGAGTCGTTGGGACGATAAACGATCTGATGCTGCAATGGAAGACCGTAAAAAAGAAGGATATTTCTAAACTAATATTATTAAAAACATTTTCAAAACTAATATAACGCAATACAATATATAAATGGAAAGCTTTTCGCACAATGGTTATCTTGATATGGAGCTCCTGAGGTTCACCACTGCAGGTAGTGTCGACGATGGTAAAAGTACGCTTATAGGTAGGCTGTTGTACGATAGTAAATCTATTTTTGAAGACCAACTCGAAGCGGTTAAGAAAGCAAGTATTCAAAAAGGGAATGATTATATAAATCTCGCATTACTTACTGACGGTCTTCGTTCTGAGCGCGAACAGGGTATCACTATTGATGTTGCGTATAGATATTTTGCCACACCTAAAAGAAAATTCATTATTGCGGATACGCCTGGCCACGTGCAGTATACCCGCAATATGGTTACGGGTGCATCTACTGCCAATGCGGCCCTCATTCTTATTGATGCCAGAAATGGTGTTACCGAACAGACTCATCGACATACTTATATTGCTTCGTTGTTGCAGATACCTCATATTGTAGTTTGTATAAACAAAATGGACCTGGTTGATTATGATCAGAAAACGTATGAAGAAATTCGTGACAGCTTTGCCAAGTTTGCAACTACTATTGATGTAAAAGAATTTATGTTTGTGCCCATCAGCGCACTTAAGGGTGACAATGTGGTGGATACCTCAACCAATATGCCTTGGTATACAAACGGAACTTTGTTAGAAATTTTGGAGAATTTGCATATAGAAAATGATTATAATATGGAAGATCCCCGTTATCCTGTTCAATATGTAATTCGTCCATTAACTGATGAACATCACGACTATAGGGCTTATGCAGGAAGGGTAGCAGGAGGAGTGTTCAGCAAAGGTGATGAAATTATTGTGTTGCCCTCAGGTTTAAAATCTACTATTAGTTCAATTGATACCTTTAACGGTGAGTTAGAGAACGTTTTCCCTCCGATGTCGGTGTCGTTTTCGTTGGCCGATGATATTGATGTTTGCAGAGGCGATATGCTTGCAAAGCCTGATAATATGCCAGAAGTGAGCCAGGATATTGAGGCAACTATCTGTTGGATGAACCAAAAGCCATTGAATACCTCACGGAAATATGTGTTGATGCATACTTCGAATGAGGTGAAATGTATGGTTAAGGAAATTATCTGTAAAGTGAATGTAAATACGCTCGAAGAGATAGTTGATGATAAAGAAGTAGGTTTAAATACCATCGCTAAAGTGAAAATAAGAACTACAAAACCTTTGATTTACGATGCATATAAACGCAATCGTGTTACTGGTAGTTTTATCTTAGTAGATGAGGCTACTAACGAAACTATTGGCGTAGGAATGATCTCTTAATTATTTTCTTTTGCTAAAAGTATAAAAATTTAACAAAACATTTTGCTCCTTTTATGCGTTAGTATTAAATTATGATTATAAAAAATAGAATAAGCATACATTAGTTCTAAAAAATAAAGCTATATAGCTTACAAACAATATTGTTATTCATTTTATGAATAACATCATCCGTAAACTCTATTATATATTCAACAAAAAAGCTGTTCCATTTTTGGGCAGCTTTTTTAATAATCTAAAAAAAAGTATTCATTTCTCTTATCAGTATATATCTGCTTTTCTTACACTTTGCTTCTTTTTTATTATTTTATTAAAGGTTTTTTAAAAAATAATAAAATAAATCTACGATTAATCAATAATATTTAATAATTTTGAAAACTAAATCTGCAAATCATTATAAAAATAAATAAAAACAAGATGAAAAAACTCATTACTCTTATAACTTTGCTTTTAAGCATCTTTTGTTTTAATACAAAAACTATAAAAGCTCAATTTATTAATGGACGACCAGGCGATTTTACAGAGCTTACCAATCGTCCGTTGATTGTGCAGCTTATGAATGAAGACACTTATTATATTGATGAGATAAATAAGAAGATCGAAAAGACTACTAAAGCTGAGGCTAAAGAGGTTCTGCGTAAGGAACTTGAGACTTACAGAAGTTTTATTGCCGATTATAATAAATATATTAAAGAAGCGGTTGAAAAGTACTGGAATTTTAATAAGAAAAAACCTATTGAGTATAAGAGTTTATCTGATGTGCAGGTGATTCGCAAGAATGATCCAAGAGGCTATGCTATTTTGGTGTTCCATTACACTAAACTTTGGGTGCGCAACGAATATGGGAAGGAAACATATGCTAATCACACAATTCCGACCCTTATTTACTCTCGCCTTGAGAACTGTAATCCTTACGATGTGAAGTTTTATGAGAAAATTGATTATAGTTTTTATTTCCCATATATTGGTATGCGTCAGAACAATGAGCTTATGGTAACTGACTTTACCTTGGTGTTCCGAATTATGCATAATCATATTAAAGAGATATTGGAAAAAGGTAAAAAAGATTATAAAGTTGTTGATTTTGCAAAGGATCAAGCTGATGAATACTGTAATGAAGTTAAAAAGCAGAACTTTATGATAGAGGATAAGATACTTGAGAAAAAAGTGAACAAGCAAGAGATAGCTAAAGTATTTACTTCTAATATAACGATTATCCCTGGCGTTGATGTATCTGATGCTATTACTAAAGACGAGAACTACCTGGTTGGCATATCGATACCTTACGATATTAAACACGACAAATCTGGTATCCCAGGCTTAGAAATGGCTGAAAGAATAATGTATATTAAGTGTTTTGTGGAGATAAAAACGGGCGAGATATTCTCTTGTTATGGAGATAAAGCAATGGATATCTGGGAGCCACAGTTCAGTACCCGTGAGTTTAAGAAATTAGAAAAATGTAAATAGTAATTTTCTCTTTTTTCTAAGCTAAAAAATAAAACATATAAGTAGGAATAATAGCATTAATGACTATAGAAAATAATACAATTAGAGAGGGTAATCTATCAGTAAATGATAGTATTATCCTCTCTTCTTTTTACCTGCCGCCTATCGAATATTTTTATAGGATACTGAATGCGCCTTCATTTGAAATAGATTTGTTAGAGAACTATTCAAAACAGAGTTATCGTAATCGTTGTCATATATATACAGCCAATGGAATGTTGCCTTTAAGTATTCCTGTGCATAAAACTAATGGCAATCATACCTTATTAAAAGATATTCAGATTTCGTATATAGATAATTGGCAAACAAATCATTGGAGAGCTATTGAATCAGCATATAATAAATCACCTTTTTTTCTTTACTATAAAGATGATTTGCAGAAAATGTATAGCAAAACTTATCAGTATTTGTGGGAATTTAATAGTGATTTATGCGTTTTTATACTAAAGAAATTAAAACTAAAGAAAGAAATTATTTATACCAATGACTTTGTAAAACCGCTTGAACAAGAGGAAGATTACAGGTTTACGATCCATCCAAAAGTAGCACAAAATACACTACTTTTCCCTAAATATTATCAGGTATTTGAACCCAAATATGGTTTTATGCAAAACTTGAGTATTATCGACCTTCTTTTTAACGAAGGACCTGAGAGTCACAATTATTTACAGCAAATTCAGCTTGCTAAATAGCGCTACTTCTATTTGTATTTCTCGTCGTCCTCACCTAATACTAAGAAGGTACGAGGCATTTTAACTTCCAATTTAACTATTTTGCCTGTAACTGGATGTGGAAACGTTAAAGAGTAAGCAATTAGGCGTATCATTCGCATAATAGTAGGGTCGGCACCATAGCGATAATCGCCAATAATTGGGCAGCCTATATCAGACATGTGTACCCGAATCTGGTTTTTTCTACCAGTTTCCAACTTAACTCTAATCAGGCTGTTGTCGCCTCTTTGATCGATTTCTTTGTAATGTGTTATCGCAAACTTCGATTCTGGAGTTTCGTTGCCCGAATGCATTATATGGCGGCCGTCTTCCCAAAGCCAGCTTTGGATAGTACCTTCCTGTTCTTTTGGATGTCCTTCAACGAATGCATAATACAATTTTTCAACCTCTTTCCAATTATCCTTAACTTGCTCTTGAATTTCCTCTGATTTCGCAAATAAAA
>CAYRBL010000055.1:11208-12906 GCA_964422385.1 uncultured Bacteroides sp. | reverse complement strand
TCCTGAAACTGTTGTCGATCTTATGATAAGCGACTATACTGTAAGCGTTCACCCTACTCCAAATATGACTTATAGTGATGCTTTGGTTATAGCTATGAAAAAAGAAAAAGCTGCTTTCAAACTATATTCCAAGCTTGCCGAAAGAGCTCCAACTTCTGAGCTTAAGGATGTATTTCTTTCACTTGCTGCAGAAGAATCCAAACATAAATTAAGATTCGAGATTGAGTATGACGAATTTGTTTTAAGAGAAAACTAAGCTAATAATTTACTAAAGTATATTTACAAAAAAGGCTTGCATTTATCACAATGCAAGCCTTTTATTTTCTTATATAAAACTATCTTAAATTAATATTATTTACATCCTTTAGGTAAAACAATTGTTGGTATCGACACTTGATTAATTTCTTTTTCAAGTTTTAATATTTTATCATTTTTCAAAACGGTAAGTAATAGAACTATTAGTGCAATTCCTGCAAAGATTTTATCAATTTTAGTATTAATAGTATTTTTCAATAAATACCCATAACAAACTATTATTGTAAGTATTGGACCATATATAAAACCTTTAGCAAAATTCATTTGCATCGCATGATGGCCTTCACAATCCACACAATAAGTTATAGGTTTATTAAAACTATCGAGAATAAAATTAGAAAAACCAATACTAGATACCAATACAATATATATAATAGGAATCTTTACAGCTAAGTTTTTGTTTTTAATGCAAACAATTTGTACCAAAGTAGCAGAAATAAGTATCAATTGCATCGATTTGTAAGGCTCTTTGATATCGAAAACCAATTCTATTATACCAAATATAATGATAATAAAAATGAAAACTCTAGTTATTTGATTAATAATTTTCACTAAAATAATATATTATCTAACATTATTTTATCTTATAATAAATAGCTCCTTCAACTGTTAAATTTATCAGTCTAAAACTATCATAACCTCCAAATCCTACCATTATATTATATACTATAGTTCCTGTTGTATTAAACTCGTAATTAGCACCTATACCTGTATTCCAAATACTGGTTTTATCTATAGTTTTTTGTCCAAAATAATCAGTATTTGTATTTTTATTGTAATAAACACAATTGCTATAATACAAAAGTAAATTATGATTTACACCTTCATCTAATTTATACAAAAAAGTACCTCCAAAAGATATAAAAGTTGAGACATCACGCTCGTAATATGGAGCAAAATTAACCTGAAATCCATAATTATATTTCAAATATCTGTACGAAACACCACTTCCTGTAGTAAAACCTGCACCAAGCCCAAGGTAATGATGTGTATTTAACTTCGACTCGTTCATATCTTGTCCATACATTGTGTATGTTGCTAAAATAAATACGATTAAAAAAAGTTTTGTTTTCATTCTATAAGATTTATGTAAAAATAATTGATTTTTTAAAGAATTATCAATCACATTTATAATTAAACGTCTTTGATTTCTTTTACAAAGATACTAAAATATTACTATTATACTATAAAAAGAATGTATAAAAAATTAAAAAGATATATATTAACGTTTTATTAGTGTTTTAAAAATAAAAAGTGTAATTATAAAATAATAAAAGAAGGAAATGAAATTGCAAAAGAGATAAATGAGCTAGTTAAGGAGACTCGCGAAAAGGAAAAAGAGACTGATGATGTAGTTAAAGAAGGTTGCGAAAACGCAAAAGA
>CAYRBL010000055.1:7930-11108 GCA_964422385.1 uncultured Bacteroides sp. | reverse complement strand
AGTTGAGGAACATCACAATTTGATAAAAGAAGATGTAAAATTAAATTAAAGAATTTAATAAATTCTTACCAAGTATTATAATTTAGAAAAAATATACCACATTTTAATAATAATAGAAGATGCTTGAGTATAAATGGCATTTTACATAAAAAAAAGACTTCGTAAAAAGCATAATAGCCTTACGAAGTCTTTCTTTTTATATTGGAATAATGTTATTCTTTAGGTGGTTTGGCTTTTGTTGCTTTTTTAGCTTTTTCTACTTTTACTACTACATCATTAATCTCGTCGCTAAAGTCAACACAAAGTATGTCGCCTTCAACTAATTTAGTTTTAATGATTTCTTCGGCCACACTATCCTCAACATAGCGTTGAATAGCACGTTTTAACGGACGTGCACCAAACTGTGAATCCCAACCTTTTTCGATAATATAATCTTTAAGTTTTTCGGTTAAAGTTATTTTATAACCTAGTTTCTCGATTCTATCATATAAATGGCTTAATTCGATATCTATTATTTTGTGAATATCTTCGCGTTCTAAGGAATCGAAGATTATAATGTCGTCAATTCTGTTTAAAAACTCAGGAGCAAATGATTTTTTAAGAGCATTTTCGATAACACCCTGTGCATAGGAAGCTTTACCAGATGATTTAGCATTGGTATTGAAACCAACACCTTGTCCGAAATCTTTAAGCTGTCGCGACCCAATATTAGAAGTCATAATAATAATAGAGTTCTTGAAATCAACTTTACGACCCAAACTATCAGTTAAAACACCATCGTCCAAAACTTGTAACAATAAATGGAATACATCAGGATGTGCTTTTTCGATTTCGTCTAATAAAACGATAGAGTAGGGCTTGCGTCTAACCTTTTCGGTAAGCTGTCCACCTTCTTCATAGCCAACATATCCTGGAGGAGCTCCAATTAATCGTGATACTGCAAATTTTTCCATATATTCACTCATATCAATGCGGATAAGAGCGCTTTCGGAATCAAAAAGATATTTTGCCAAAACTTTAGCAAGATAAGTTTTACCAACACCTGTTGGACCCAGAAAAATGAAAGTACCAATAGGTTTGTTAGGATCTTTTAAACCAGCACGATTTCTGCGAATTGCTTTCACAACTTTCTTAATAGCATCATCCTGTCCAATAACAGAACCAGCTAATTGAGTTTCCATTTTAATTAGACGTTCGCCTTCATTTTGAGCAATGCGTTGAACAGGAATTCCTGTCATCATCGACACTACTTCTGCAACATTTTCTTCTGTAACATTAACGCGATGAACTTTTGAATCGTCTTCCCAACGTTTTTTAGCTATTTCAAGTTTGTCTGTCAACTGACGCTCGATATCTCTAAATTTAGCAGCTTCTTCATATTTTTGACTCTTAATAGCTTTGTTCTTTTTCTGCTTAACATCTTCAATCTGTCCTTCTATTTCAATAATATCTGAAGGAACATTTAAATTGGTAATATGTACTCTCGAACCTGCTTCGTCCAAAGCATCAATAGCTTTATCCGGCAAATAACGATCTGTCATATAGCGATTAGTAAGGTATACACAAGCTTTTATTGCATCTTCATCATAAGTTACCAAATGATGATCTTCATATTTTATTTTAATATTATTTAAAATCTCAATGGTTTCTTCAGGAGAAGTTGCATCCACAATTATCTTTTGAAAACGACGTTCCAAAGCACCATCTTTCTCAATATACTGGCGATATTCATCCAGAGTAGTAGCGCCTATACATTGTATTTCGCCTCGGGCAAGTGCTGGTTTGAACATATTTGATGCATCAAGCGAACCAGAAGCATTACCAGCTCCAACAATTGTATGAATTTCGTCGATGAAAAGAATAATATCTGGATTTTTTTCTAATTCATTTAAAACTGCTTTCATTCTTTCTTCAAACTGTCCACGATATTTAGTTCCTGCAACCAAAGAAGCAAGATCGAGAGTAACAATACGCTTGTTGAATAACGCTCTAGAAACTTTACGTTGAATAATTCTTAAAGCCAATCCTTCGGCAATTGCTGATTTACCAACACCAGGTTCGCCAATTAAAATAGGATTATTCTTTTTTCTACGACTTAATATCTGAGCAATACGTTCAAGTTCTTTAGTACGACCAACAATAGGATCCAAACGATTTTCTTCTGCAGCTTTAGTTAAATCTCTTCCAAAATTATCTAATACTGGTGTTTTAGATTTAGAATCTCCAGGTTTTTTAGAAACATTACCAAAACTTTTGCTTTCTTCTTCTTCAGAATCCTCTGACATATCACCTGATAATTCATTTTTTGCATCAAATTTCTTTTCTTTCTCTTCTGGATCCTGAATATTTATCAACTCAGCTTTAACTGAATCGTAATTAATATTATTTTTGTTAAGAAGTTTTGTTGCAATGTTATCTTCATCTTTTAAAATTGCAAGCAATAGATGTTCAGTTCCAATAAACTCACTTTTAAAAGTTTTAGCTTCAAGATAAGTTATTTTAAGAGCCTTTTCAGCTTGTTTGATTAAAGGTAAATTATCTATTTCTTTTCTCATTTGAGATACTTCTTTAGTGATAGCTTTCTCAATATTTTTTTTAAGATTGGGAAGATTTACATCTAAAAAAGATAGTATTTGGATTGCAATTCCTTCACCATCTCTTATAATCCCCAACATTAGATGTTCGATACCTATATAATCGTTTCCTAAACGCATTGCTTCTTCACGACTATAAGCTATAACATCTTTAACTCTTTGCGAAAATTTTGCTTCCATTATTTATATTATTAAAACGCTACAAAATTACTGATAATAGTCCACACTTAACAATTAAATTTATAAAGTGATTTATCAATAAAATTTAAAGTTCAAAATTATTCACAATAACGGATTAATTTGGAAAATCGTACTATTTTTATCAACATAATAATGTTAGTAATATATATTATAAATTACTTGCCAGATTCATAAAAAAAGAGTAATTTCGTAAAATAATTTTTATAAAAATAATCTACTGTAATAGTGTAATCTATGGAAATATACGAAGGCGAAAAAATAATAAAAGTAAATATTGAGAATCAAATGAAATCAGCATACATTGATTATTCAATGTCTGTAATTGTTTCAAGAGCATTACCTGATGTTAGAGATGGTTTAAAACCAGTACACAGAAGGATTTT
>CAYRBL010000055.1:0-7830 GCA_964422385.1 uncultured Bacteroides sp. | reverse complement strand
GAAATGTTATCAGATATTGAAAAAGAAACAGTAGATTTTCAATTAAATTTCGATGATTCATTACAAGAACCAACTGTTTTACCTTCACGAATTCCCAATTTATTAATAAATGGTACATCTGGGATTGCTGTTGGAATGGCTACTAATATGGCTCCACATAATCTTTCGGAAGTTGTAGATGGTATTATTGCATATATAGATAATAATGAGATCACCATAGTTGAATTGATGAAGCATATTAAAGCTCCAGATTTCCCAACAGGTGGAATTATATACGGTTATGAAGGAGTTAAAGATGCTTATGAAACAGGAAGAGGTAGGATTGTTATCAGAGGGGAAACTAAAATAGAACCTGATGAGCATGGTAAAGATAAAATTATAGTTACATCTATCCCTTATCAAGTTAATAAATCAGAGATGATTAAAAAAACTGCTGATTTAATTAATGAAAAGAAAATAGATGGTATTACAGATATCAGAGATGAATCGGATAGAAATGGATTAAGAGTAGTTTATGAGTTAAGAAAAGATGCAATTACAAATGTAGTTTTAAATAAACTATACCAATATACAGCTTTACAATCTTCATTTAGTATCAATAGTATTGCTTTGGTAAAAGGTAGACCAATGATGCTGAACTTAAAAGATATCATTCGTCATTTTGTTGATCATCGCCATGATGTAATTGTAAAACGTACTCAATATGATTTAAAAGAAGCTCAGAAAAGAGCACATATTTTAGAAGGATTACTAATAGCGCTTGATCATATTGATGAAGTAATTGCAATAATAAGAGCCTCACAAACTGTTGATGATGCACGTACTGAATTGATGCAAAAGTTTGGATTAAGTGATCTGCAATCCAGAGCTATCGTTGATATGCGTTTAAGAAGTCTTGTTGGACTCGAAAGAGATAAATTACAAGCAGAATATGCTGAACTATTAAAAAAGATTGAATATTATCAATTAGTATTAGGTGATTTCAATCTTAGAATGGAGATTATAAAAGAAGAACTAAGGGAAGTTAAAGATAAATTTGGAGATAAAGCCAAAACTGAAATTGAATATTCAGCATCTGATTTTAGAATAGAAGACACTATAGCAGATGAAGATGTAGTTATTACAATTTCACATATGGGATATATTAAAAGAACTGCATTAACAGAATATAGACGACAGAATAGGGGAGGACGTGGAGCAAAAGGTTCGGATATTAGAGATGAAGATTTCCTTGAACATCTTTTTGTTGCTTCGATGCATAATTATATGTTATTCTTTACTGAAAAAGGGAAATGTTTCTGGATGAGAGTTTTTGAAATACCTGAAGGTTCTAAAACTTCAAAAGGTAGAGCAATTCAAAATCTTATTAGTATAGATAGAGATGATAAAGTGAAAGCATTTATTAATGTAAAGAATCTAAAAGATGAAGAATATATTAATAATAACTTTATTATTTTATGTACAACAAAAGGTGTAATCAAGAAAACTTCTTTAAAAGCATATTCAAAACCACGTAGTAATGGAATAAATGCTATAACAATTCGTGAAGATGATATATTACTTGAAGCAAGAATGACTAATGGAGAAAATGAAGTTATGTTGGCCCTTAAATCAGGTAAAGCAATTCGTTTTAATGAAAGAACAGTTCGTCCAATGGGTCGAAATGCAAGTGGAGTTAGAGGTATAAGACTTGCAAATCCAAAAGATGAAGTTATAGGAATGATTTGTGTACAAAGTGCAGATGAAAATACATTACAAGATATATTAGTAGTTTCTGAAAATGGATATGGTAAACGTTCTAAACTAGAAGACTATAGAGAGACTAATAGGGGAGGTAAGGGTGTTAAAACAATAAACATTACAGAGAAAACTGGTAATTTAATTGCTATTAAAAATGTATTTGATAGAGATGATTTAATGATTATCAATAAATCAGGTGTTATTATAAGATTAGCAATTGGAGACCTAAGAGTAATGGGAAGAGCAACACAAGGAGTTAAATTAATTAATCTTAGAGAAAATGACGCTATTGCAGCTGTAGCTAAGGTAGAAGTTGATGAAAACGAAGCCGAATTATTAGAATTAGATGAACTTGAAGAAAATACAGAAGAAATTACTGGTGAAGAACGTCATGTTAAGGTTCCAGAAGAGTTTGCAGAAATTGATGATAGCAATGTCGATAAGTCAAATGAAATAAATGAAGTTCAAGATATTGACGAAGAAGTTTAATTGGCATCAAATTTGATTAAAAAATTAATAAAAAAAATAAGAAATAGAAACCAATAAATATTTAAAGAAATGAAAAAAATAGCATTAATAGCAGTAGTATTAGTTATAAACTTTACTATTTTAAAAGCTCAGACAATCAATGTTCAAAGTGCTAATAATTATTTAAGAGGTGGACAATTAGATAAAGCATTAGAAAAGATTGAACCAGCTATTACTAACGAAAAGACTATGAATGATGCAAAAACATGGTTGTATAGAGGTAATATTTACATTCAAATTGCATCTTCAAAAGAAGCAAAATATAAAGCATTAGATTCAAATGCTGTTAATATTGCTTATGATTCTTATCAAAAATCAATTCAACTTGATAAGGATAAAGAATATTACCAAAAAAATATGATTGGATTAAATGCTTGTGGAGAACAGTTTTTTGTAGTTGGTGCTGATAATTATAAGAAAAAAGAATATCAGAAAGCACTAAATTCATTTGAAAAAACTATTCAAATTAATGCATTAATGGGAAGATCTGATACTATAGCAACTTATTATGCCGCTTTTTGTGCAGATTTATCAAAAAATAAAACTAAAGCTAAAGAATATTTTAGAAATTTAATAAAGTTAAATTATAATGAGCCTAGTATTTATACAGCTTTATCTAATATTTATAGAGAAGATAAAGATACAGCAAAAACGATCAAATTAATTAGAGATGGAAGAAAGAAATTTCCACAGAATTATGATTTAATAATAGCTGAAGCTAACTATTTCTTAGCTGGTGGTGAAGATATAAAAGCACAAACAGCTTTAAAACAGGCTATCGAACAAGATCCAAATAATCCTGTAATTCATTACAATTTTGGTATTATTTATGAGAAAATTAAAGATTTTGAACATGCTGAAATTGCTTATAAAAAAGCTATTGAATTAAAATCTACTTATTTTGATGCATACTATAATCTTGGTGCATTCTATATTAATATTGCATCTGAAATTAGCAAACAAGCTAATAATTTACCTTTAGAAAAAACCAAAGAATTCGATGAGTTAAAAGCTAAATCAAATAAACTATTAATTCAGGCTTTACCAATTCTTGAAAAAGCAATCAAATTACAATCTAATGATCAAAATACTTTAAATGCATTAAGGGAAATTTATAAAAAATTAAATAAAACAAAAAATTTAGAAATAATTAAAAAAGTTTTACAAGATATAAAAGGAAATTCAAATTCTTTAAATGAACTTGAATTAACTGCTGTGACAAACGATTTTAATTTATTAGAAATTATTAAAGACACTGAAGTTATAAAGAAGTAATTAAATTAGTATAAAGAAAAAAGAAGAGGAATGTTATATTCCTCTTCTTTTTTTAATATATTATTTAACATAATGTAAATTATACAAAATAATATTTATCTTTTAATATATCCAAGTGTCTTAGGTATCCGACCAAATTACTAGAGATAAATCGATTTCTTTTTCAAATATGAACTCTATAAACTTGAATTTTTAAAAGAGTAATTCTAAATGTACTCCTGAAAAATAGTTTTTGTTAAATCAAATTTTTAAGCTTTGATTTTTTTAAAAACTTTCAATGTTCAGTATAAAACTAACAAAGTTAAATTCACTTTAGATAGTTTAAAATTATTGACCAATCATTTAATTTCTTTTCCCAACTAATAGCATTTGCTGGACTTGAAGATGGTAAGTAAAATGATTTAATCTTAAAAGTCTTATTAAATTCTTTATAATAAGCTTCAGCAACTCTCCCATTTAAATATATAACTTTAATATTGGGATATTCACTTAATAAACTCTCAATATCATTAGGTACAGGTGATATAATATCAATATCTGCACTAGTTTCTCTTTCACATGTTTTTAATATATCCCAGACAGCTATATTATTATTAAGTAATAAGTTCTTTTTTACATCATAATTATCTAAAAAAGGCTCATTTAACAGTGTGAAAAGTATTTTCCAAAAATTATTACGAGTATTTCCATAATATTGACTCAAACGTAAGGATTCTTTACTTGGCATTGTACCAAGAATTAATATTTTGCTATTTTTATCAACTATTGCTGGAAAAGAATAAATTTTCATATATTAACTTCACAGTTTACACTAAATGAGAAATTCTTGTCTAATTCAAATGTATATAAATTGTTTTTCATTAATTCTTTTGCAGTTTCAGATTCTTTAATGATTACAAATAAATCTCTAGCAAGAGCACTACTATTTATACTATTAAAAAGTTTACTATCTTTAATTTTTAAATTAAAAATATATCCATTTTCTTTTCTATCTCCAATTTCTGTAAACTCATGTTTAGTTAAATTATATGATTGTTTTTCTATGATAGATTCTTTCATCATTATTACAATTTTTGTCTTGTATTTTCTCCATAGATAAAGATAATTGTTAGAGTCTTGCATTTTAATTTAATTTATATTGTTTTTTAGAATTTTGATAGTTTTTATAAAAGTTTATACCTTTTCAATATCGTCCTCTTCAGTATCCCAAACCATTGTATGTAATGAGTATTCAAACCAATCTTGAAACATTTTAAAAGAACGCATTTGTGGCCACAACTCTTCATCGGTGAGCCAATTATTTAATTGATCTGTAAAAATATCGTCATAATATTCCTTTAACCATTTTTCCATTTGTTTTATTTCTTCAAAATCTGGTAAAAGATAAATATCGCCTTCTTTTAGCATTTGATCATTTTCATCAATAGAATCTATACTTTTTAGCCATTCAATAAATACTTTTTTGGGCTTTAACAGCATTGCTGAACGTTTTACATTGTCAAAATATTGAATTATTGGTTCCATTTTTAATTATTATTAGATAAAATTAATTGATTAAAGTTTCGTTATTTACTACTTGAATTAGGCTTCGCCAATATTTCTATCAAAAAGATGTTTAAATTTAAATAATTCATTATACATTTTGGTTGAATTTTCAATTGATGAGAGTATATGTTGTCGTAGTGCCTCTTTTTTAATTGCAAAATCTTCACTTGATTTTAATGATTCTTTTTCTTTTTTCTTATAATCTTTATATTGTTTTCTGAATGAAGCTTTGTCTTCTTCTTTTATATTTTCATCAGCAAAAAGTTTATCAAAAAACTCATTCATATTTTTTAAATATACATGTATATGTTCAGTTTTATTTGGGTACATATCTTGTTCTTCAGCACCGCAGTTAATACATTTATATACATTAAATTTATGACCAAGATCATTTCGTAAAAATCTATTTACTTTTAAAATTCCTTTACAACTTGGACAAACAAGTTGATATATTTCATAATCTACTTTTAAATCGTCATAAGTATTGCCTGAAGCATCAATTTCATCAATAACTTCGAGCATGGCATCCTTTGTTTTCTGAATTATTTTTAAAATTGCATCTTCATCTTTAGTAAATTTAATATTTAAAGATGATAAAATCATTGCTCTCTTATTAATATAATTGCATAAATCAAATAATTTAACTGTGCTTTCTCTGTACCTATCTATGATTGTGGTATCTGCAATACTCATTATGTTTTATAATTAGTTTTTAAAACTTTACAAAGGTAGTCTATTATTATGGACTTTATAGAATTATTTACAATTAAATAAGAAATAATTTACTTAAAAAAAATAAAGCTAATTATTTTTAAATATTAAAGATAATTAGCTTTATTAAATATTGATATATTTAGGACTTCTAAAAAAAAGTCACTTTCAAATATTACTCTTCTAATGTACTTAAATCACCTTCAGGTAAGCCAAGTATACGTGCTTTTAAAACTCTACGCATTATTTTCCCACTCCTTGTTTTAGGAAGTGCATCAACAAATTTCACTTCTTCAGGCCGTGCAATTGGCCCCATGTGTTGAACAACATGCTTTATTAACTCCATTTCCAAGTCGTGTGAGGCAGTATATTCTTTCCTGAGAATTGCAAAAATATGAATCGCATTTCCTTTAAGAGTATGAGGAATAGCAACAGCAGCTGACTCAACTATTGCAGGATGCATTATCATTGCACTTTCAATTTCGGCTGTTCCTAAGCGATAACCACTAACTTTTATTACATCATCAGTTCGTCCAATTATCCAATAATATCCATCTTCATCTTTTTTAGCAGAGTCTCCAGTTAGATACCAACCTTGTTTTTGATATTTTTTAAAATATGTTTCTATAAAACGTTCTGGATCATTATGAATTCCTGCAGTCATTCCTGGCCAAGGCGATTTTATAACCAAATTTCCTTCTTCTCCAGCATTAACTTCATTACCTTCTTCATCAACTACTGCCATTTCATTTCCAAAAAATGGTTTTGTTGCAGAACCAGGTTTAAGAGGTGTAACAGGTAAAGGGCAAATCATAAAACCACCAGTTTCAGTTTGCCACCAAGTGTCAATTATTGGGCATCGGTCCTCCCCTATCACATGATGATACCATTTCCAAGCCTCAGGATTAATAGGTTCGCCAACGCTTCCTAATAAACGAAGGGAACTTAAGTCATGTCTTTTTGTCCACGAATCACCAAAACGCATCAATCCGCGAATAGCAGTTGGCGAAGTATACAATATATTTATACCATATTTATCAATCATTCGCCACCAACGATCAGGATATGGATGGTTGGGCGCTCCTTCGTACAAAACAATTGTTGCGCCATTAATCAATGGGCCATATACAATATAACTATGCCCTGTAATCCAACCTGGATCGGCTGCACACCAGAATCTATCTTCTGGTTTTATGTCGAAAACCATTCTATGTGTGGTAGATGTATAAACGCTATAGCCACCATGGGTATGCACTAAAGCTTTGGGTTTGCCAGTGGAACCAGATGTGTAAAGTAAGAATAAATTATCAGAAGAGTCCATAATTTCAGTTTCGCATTTATGTCCTGAAATTGGCAATGCTTTTAAATCGTGAAACCAATAATCTCTGTCGTTTTCCATATAGACATCAATGCCAGCATGCTTTATTGTAATACATATCTCCATTGTTGGCGACAATTCCATAGCTTTGTTAACAACGCTTTTTAATTCTACAACTTTTCCTCTTCTAAAACCTCCATCAGCAGTAATAACCATTTTAGAGTTTGCATCATTTATTCTGTCGGCCAATGCTTCGCTACTAAAGCCACCATACACAACACTATGCACTGCTCCTATTTTAGCACAAGCAAGCATAGCAAAAATCTGCTCAGGTATTTGAGGCATGTAAATAGTAACAACATCCCCTTTTTTCACACCCATACTTTTCAAAATGTTTGCAAATTCGCTGACTTCTCTATTAAGTGCGAAATAAGAAAAAGTACGAACGTCTCCCCTCTCTCCTTCCCAAATAATAGCTAACTTATTACGAGCCGGTGTAGTTAGATGCCTATCAATAGCATTTAAAATGATATTTGTTTTAGCACCTTCAAACCATTTATAAAAAGGTGGATTATCCGAATTTAAAACAGTATCCCATTTTTTATACCAATTTAGATAATCAGCTTGTTCGGCCCAAAAATCCTCCCTGTTTTCAATTGAATATTTATATAAGTTATCATAATCCTTTACATTCGCATTTTCGATAACTTCTT
>CAYRBL010000054.1:0-12975 GCA_964422385.1 uncultured Bacteroides sp. | reverse complement strand
AATCCTTTACAACCCGAAAAGTGCATAAAGTCGGCAGAAGAAGCCATCAACCTACCAGAATAGGGATTAGGAGCGCAAACCACATGATTCATACTTATATTTTCACTAAACTGGCTAACGATACCCAAACCATGCATATAATTCATAGTAACATCCAAAAGCGTTACGTTTTTACTACTCACTATAAACATACCTACCTGATCGCGGATAATATCTCTAACAGTAACTATGTTTCCAACTTTAGTATGAAAATCTTTTGGTAATTTAAATTGTACTAAGTTATGGCTTAATTCAATTGCTTCATTGTTCTTAAATATTTTGTCCCAATTACTATAATGCAGCGTTTCTGTTGCCGAATCAAATTCTATAGCATGAAGTATTTTGGAACTCCAACCTTCGCCATACCACTCAATACGATTATATGCAATGCTATATTTAGAGTCTTTATGTATAGCCAAATCAACAGTATTATCAGTAATATTTACAACTTTAGCCTCCGACATTGTAGGTCTTTCAAAATCCACAGATAGATTAGAAATAATAACGTTCTCGCAACTATCAACCACAAAACTTATCATCTTACCATGACACATAATAGTTGAACCTGAACCTTCAATAATAAGATTTTTGATATTTTTAATAAGAATCCCTATAGTTTTAATTTTTGAAGGACACTCTTCTTTTGAAGAAGTATTAGTGATGAAATATTCTTTACGAGTAGCACCTTCCGGCCAAATGTCATACCTGCCATAAGGAAATATCAAATAAGGATGCTCAACTTTAGAGGCAGCCTCCAAAGCTTTGCAAATGGCATCAACAGCATTGGTATAAGTATTTATTACATTTCCATAATCTGAAACATATATGTTGGTTGACTTTATTGCTTTTGGAATGCTATCATTCTTCTGAGCAAAAGTAAGATTGGAAACTATAAATATGAATGCGCAAAGTATCGTAATTATTTTATTCATTAATTTGATTTTTGTAGTAGCATTAATAAATAGTTAGTTTATGAAGAGCAATATAAGCGGAGAGAGAGGGATTCGAACCCTCGGAACCGCGTAATGGGTTCAACTGTTTTCGAGACAGTCCCGTTCGACCACTCCGGCATCTCTCCATTTAGTTTGCAAAGATAATAAGGAAATCCCAATTATTGTTGATTATTTTTAATATTTTTGCACTTTATTAAAAATACGAATGTTTAAATCTATAATTCATATTAATCTTATGCCGTATATTGATTATCAAACTAAGAAAAAATCAATTAGGATAACAATTTTCCTTTTGCTTTTATTAGTTTGTTCTTCTTTAGAAATATTTTCACAAAATGATTCAGTAAATTCGCTTAAGTATTGGAATTATCGCAAGCGTCTGGAGTATTTTGTGATGCCAGGGACTGCTCAAGGGCAAAGTCAGGTGGTGTGCATTAGAAATCGAATGGATTATGGGGCTACTGATTTAAATTATGGGCAACATTCGATATATTTTGGATATTATTTAGGGATGCTTGCCACCGAATATAAGTTATTGCAACATTCGACTGACAAAAACAAACTTTTGCAAACTAAAAACGAACTTAAGTTAGCCTTAATGCAGTTCAATAACTATATGGACAGATGTGAGCATTTGCTTTTTAAAGGTTTTAAAGATACAATAGATGGTTTTTATGTTCGCAAAAATGTTCCGTGCAATTTCTTAGAGGATAGTTTGCATAAGAATTATTTTAATAAAGGATTAACATCTGAAAATACTTTCAATTATTCTTTCCGAACTTTTAAATACCTACTTCCAGGGCAACCTGGCTGGGTAAATAAGATTTCGGAATGCGATACGATACCCGAAGTTTTTAGTCAGGATGAGGCTATCGGTTTGTTGTTGGGCTTGGCATTAGTTTATAAATACATGCCCGATACTTCGATGGAGAAAAAGATGGCGCGTACAATAGTAGGCAATGTTATTAATTACATCAGAAGTTCTTCTCAGTTTTATGGCAAGGCTTTTTCATTAAGATGGAATATTTATCGACCAAATGGTAAAAAAGTAAAGCCACACGAGGGAGGATTCAGTTTCGTTTATGCACATGGTTTTATGAAAGCTGCTGCTTTTTTTGATTTAGATAATGATGGTGTCTGGAAAAAGATTACTCGATACCCTCAAGAACTCTTGTTTCAATATGGACAGTTCTTTCCAGGATTTACAACTGATAATAGTTCAATGATAGCTTCACTTGCAGCAATAGGCGATTCGTGGCGAGCAACAGTTCCTGTAATTGGTTTAATATTTAAGATGAATACAACAAGGTTTGGTCTTAAAAAGAAAACTTCATACCAAGATTGGGAAACATTTTATCTTTTACTTTGGAACGATTTGCACGATAAAAACTATTCAGATACTAAACTTTATTCCAAAGCAGCCGAACAATTAAATAAAGCACCTTTTAATGGCCCATATAACTATGGTAAAGGAAATAATCCGAAAGGTAGTGGATGGTCTTCTTCTTATAGATTTCATTTAAAAAAGAAAGTGCAAGATGGAATTGATGATGGCATCTTGGGAAACTACAATGGATTGGATTATATGCTACTTCACAATTTATATTGCATTGCTAAAGGTATAAGTTTTGAATAAGAATTCTAAATTTTATTCAATACTCCAGTCAATTTCTTTTTCATTTATTGCTCTTAGTATCTCATTTGTCTTCGAAAAGTGTTTGCATCCATAAAATCCTCTATAAACTGAAAAAGGTGAAGGATGCGCCGACTTTAAAATATGATGTTTTGAAGTATCAATTAAGTTTTCTTTTGCTTGCGCATAGTTTCCCCACAAAATAAATACTAAGCCTTCCCTATTTCTCGACAGCGTTTCTATAACTTTATCTGTAAATGTTTCCCAACCTTTATTCTGATGCGAACCTGCAGTGTTAGCTCTTACAGTTAGCGTTGCATTTAGCAAAAGAACGCCTTGTTTAGCCCATTTTTCAAGATTTCCTTTTAATAAATCGTTTTTAATACCTAAATCACTCTCTATTTCTTTATAAATATTCTGCAAAGAAGGTGGAGGTTTTACCCCGTCCTGAACCGAAAAGCATAATCCATGTGCTTGGCCGGCTCCATGATATGGATCCTGACCTAAGATTACTACTTTAACTTTATTAAAAGGTGTAAGATTGAATGCCGCGAAGATTTGTTTGCCCGGAGGATATACAACATGCGTTTTCTTTTCTTCAATAAGGAATTCTTTTAACTTAAAAAAGTAGTCAGATTCAAATTCATTTATCAGAACTTCCTTCCAACTCTCCTCAATTTCAGGATTAATATTTTTCATTCTTAAACAATATATGATTTCTAAAAACGTTTTCTACATTGAATTGTTGATAAATTAATAAAATAATCAACTTTGTGTTCATTTTATTAGTAATTTTGTCCCAATTAATAATTAATTAAAGTTTGTAAAAGTATGAAAAAAATAGGAATCGCAATAGCATCTTTATTATTTGTAGTAATTGTACTAAGTTCTTGTGCAACGCAGCATAAATGTGATGCTTACAGCTCTCGTCATAGAGACAAGGTTGATAATATGAGATACTAATTGTAATTTTAAGGATCTAAATAGATTCTTTTCTAAAACATTTCTTATGGTGATACTGAAAAAAATATTATTTATATCTATAATTATATTTTTTGGAATGCAAACTTCTGAAATCTATTCTCAGAGTTCAGTATCACCAACAAATATCGATGGCAAAATACTTTACACCAAAGAAAGTGACTATTATTTAGTTATTCACAACGAAGGTTGGGGTGTAGGTTACCGCAAAGGTTTTCACAATAATTATAAAACAACCCGTAATTGGCAAATTGAGTTTGTGGACATGTGTCATCCAAAGGAGGGTACAACAGACAACACCAATTTTAGCGATGCGCATAGTTTCGTTTATGGTCAATTGAATAGTTTATACATTTTAAGGAGTGGTTTTGGCTTTCAAAAGATGTTAAACGACAAGCCTTATTGGGGTGGTGTTCAGGTTAGTTATAATTATTATCTGGGTGGTTCTTTAGGTTTGGCTCGTCCCAAGTATTTATACATCATCAACCCTGTGGCTGGCGATCCTAACGCTGCGTATCTTACGTTAGAGCGTTATGATCCTGCAAAACACATTCTCAATTATAATATTTATGGAGGCGGTCCTCTTTTTAAAGGCTTCGAAGCTATAAAACCGTATCCAGGTGTATATGGGAAGCTTGGTTTTAACTTCGAGTTCGGCGAATATGACGAAACAATCAGGGCAATTGAAGTAGGTAGCACTTTCGATTATTATTTTGCCGAGATACCTATGATGGCTTTCAACAAATATCCAAATTATTTCCTTACTTTGTATCTAAGTGTTCATTTCGGAAAGCGCTATAACAGATAGTATTCTAAATATATTTCAGCGCATTTTCAATATCTTTCAATAGTACATCCGCATCTTCCAATCCAATATACATTCGCACCAAATTAAAAGGCAAACGTGGCTTTTCTTTCTTTTTATTGTTATAAAGTACAGCAGCAGGATATATTAGCGATTCATATCCTCCCCATGAACAAGCAATCAAAAACCTTTTTAGTGCATTACAGAACAAATCTACCTTTTTAATGTCATCCGTTTTTAGAATAATTGAAAACATCCCACCAGAATTCTGCATTTGTTTAACAGCTAATTTATGTTGTGGATGCTTTTTTGAATAAGGATAAATAACTCTTTCTACTTTTTCGTGAGCTTCGAGATATGAAACAATCGTCTCTGTAGTTTTACTAATCCTTTCCATTCTTATTGGTAGTGTCCTTAGCCCTCTAATCATTAGCCAGGCATCGTCGGGAGTAATAATGCCTCCGAAAGTCATAAGTTCGGTCGAAAAAATCTTCTTAATCATCTTTCGATTGCTGCAAATTACTCCTGCAACAATGTCACTATGCCCATTCAAGTATTTTGATGCCGAATGCACTACAATATCTATCCCCATATCCAACGGTCTTTGGTATAGTGGAGTAGAATAGCTGTTATCAAGTATCGTAAGTATCTTGTATTTCTTGGCTAGCTTCACGATTTCCTCGATATCCTGTATTTCGAAAGTAAAAGAGCTTGGACTTTCAAGATAAATTAACTTTGTTTCTGGTAAAATTGCATTTTCAAAATGGGAAATTTCTGTTCCTTCCACCATAGTTGTGCTTATGCCAAACCTTTTGAGTATTGTATTAAACAAAGTATTCGTCCAACCATAAACCGAGTTGATAGTAATCACATGATCGCCCGCTTTTAGATTTGTAATTATTGCCGAAGACAAAGCAGCGCATCCACTCGACGTAACAAGGCAGTCTTCAGCATTCTCCAGGGCTGCAATCTTCTTGCGCAAGATTGTTACAGTCGGATTTACGCCTCTTGTATAAAAAGGCACGTTAAATTCTTTATCAATATTATTCCTTAGTTTCTCAACATTGCTAAAACAAAAGTTGCTCGTTTTGATTATTGGCGGCGACACAGCATTATAATATTCACTCCGCTCCTCCCCTAACTGGTTGATAATATATGATAGATCCATTTAGAAATAGTTTTATTAATAATTTTTAAAAGTACATATTATTTTTGAATATAGCATAAAAAAAGCCTTGCATTTTGCAAGGCTTCTTCATTATAATTACGAATAAAATCTTCTTAAAATTAGGCTTTATAAAATGGATAATCGGTATATCCTTTTTCATCGTTCGAATAAAAGGTATTCATATCTAATTCTTGTGATAATTCGTGGTTATTTTCCATTCTGCTAACAAGATCAGGGTTGTTGATAAACGGACGACCGATTGCGATAAGGTCGCACAAACCTGAGTTAAGTACTGCAATAGCTTTTTCTTTATCGTAGCCACCTGCTAAAATCACAGTGTTTTTAAATCTGTTTCTTATTTCTTGTTTTATTGCCAAAGGAACTGTAGGAGCACCCATTGCCGAATGATCAACGATGTGCATATAAGTAATTCCGATAGTATTTAAATGTTCGGCTAAGTATTTATATGTTTCGTCAATCTCTGGATAATGAGGCATGTCGCTTGCAACTCCATAAGGAGATACGCGGATTCCTGTTTTATCCTTTCCTATTGCATCGGCAACTGCCTGAACTGTTTCCAAAACAAATCTGCAACGATTTTCGATGCTTCCACCATAATTGTCGGTTCTTACATTGCTTATTGGAGACAAAAATTGCTCTAATAAATACCCATTTGCACTATGTAATTCCACGCCGTCGAATCCTGCTTCAATTGCATTTTTTGCGGCAGCAACAAATTCTTTTTTGGTAAGCTCTATTTCTTCTGCTGTCATTGCTGTTGGCATTTCTAAATCCTGCATCATCTGTGTATCAGTCCACATTTGTCCTGTGGCTTTCACTGCCGAAGGTGCAATAATCTTCGAGCCTGCTGGCATATTCGCACTATGGCTAATTCGGCCTGAGTGCATTATCTGCATAAATACTTTGCTGCCTCCTTCGTGAATTGCAGCAGTAACTAACTTCCAGCCTTCTGTTTGTTCTTTGCTAAAAGCGCCTGGCATGCGTGCGTATCCCAATCCGTTTGGTGATGGAGAAACTCCTTCGGTAACTATCAAGCCTGCGCCCGAACGTTGGTTATAGTATTTAGCTATTAGTTCGTTAGGGATATTACCAATGGCTCTACATCTGGTCATCGGTGCCATTACAACTCTATTTTTTATTTCTATGTTTCCAATCTTTGCACTTTGGAATATCAAATTTTCTTGCATTTTATATAAATTATTATGTGTTATTTAAATTATGCTTATTCAAACAAAAAAAAGGATGATAAGTTTTAGGAAAACTACTATATATATAATGTATATTTTTCTTTGTTTTTTTATATTTTTTATTTTTTGAATAGTTCCTAATTAAATAATAAAAAGAAAAGCCTTCAACATTATTAATAGTTGAAGGCTTTTTACTATTTTTTCTTTATTTATAAAAGAAAACATGCTTTATAAAACTAATTATTCTACTGGTAGAACGGGCGGAACTGGTGGAACGGGTGGTTCAGTTCCTGCTTCGCCTTCGGGATATAATAAAAACATGCGTCTTTTTGCCCAATCGTCCTGAAACATATCTTTGGAGCACAAACTTATTTCCGACATGAACTTCCATACCAGATTAAAGCTGTCAATTCTTACTTTGGTGATCGAATATCTATGTGATTTCTCGTTATAGATAGTTCCGTTTTCCGTTTTTATCAACGTACTGATGGTTTCTAAACTTGCGATTTCAGCTGCTGTTAACCCTTTTGCAATAAATAATGCTTTTGTGGCTGGAACGCTCAATCTGCGAAAAGCCTGATCTAATAATACAGGTAATAAAGTATGAATTTTATTGTATTCTTCATAATCTTTATGCCCTAAAGTATTTATCATGGCTGGATTATTAGGATAAACACGTTTCGCAACGTTAATTACGTGACCATACGAACTTCTTCCTTGTGTCATGTAGCCTTCTATTATTGAAACTTCTAATGAAATTTCGCTAACTACTTCTCTGTCTCTTTCACATGCATTCGCATTAAGCAAAGCTGATCTAAAGTCTGCTATATAAGCTGTATCGAAGTCAGGATTGTTTTTAGTAAACTCCACAATATTTTCTTCAAAGTTGTTACAGAAACCCTCACCTTGCTCCAACATTGTTCTGTCGGGTTTGCGGTAATTTCTTTTTGGTTCATCCGGAATTTTCATACTGATATTTTTGATTTATATGGTAAATTAATTTTCTACAAAAGTAATACATTTTTAGTTATAAAACAATTAAATTATTAATTAAATTAACTTTTATTTTTAGTTAATTTACATAATTTAATTTATTTTTAAAAAATTACTTTTTCTACTTCTATAATCACTTTAGCAGGTGCATTATTTTTATTATTTATTCAAAGATTTTCTATGATTGTCTTAAATATTTATTTAAATAAAAAGAAAAAAACCTAGATTATTTATCAATTCTTTTTTTCTTATTAAAAAATATATTTCGCCAAAGAAGAATTCTCTTTGTAATAGTAAGAATTCTATTTGCATGAAAGGAATATCTACTTAAATGAACAAAAATGGTATTTGGCTAAAGAAAATAAAGTAGTTTTTGCTCAGCGAAAGTCCGAAGTTGTTCAGCGAAAGTCCGAAGTTGTTCAGCGAAAGTCCGAAGTTTGTCAGCGAAAGTCCGAAGTTGTTCAGCGAAGGTCCGAAGTTTGTCAGCGAAAGCCCGATGTTGTTCAGCGAAAGTCTGCTATTTTCTAGCGAAAGTCCTTATTTACTAAACGAAAGAGAAATCTTGAAATTTCAATATAATATATTCTATATCGAAATTATTTATATTATTAAGATTTGAATTTAATAAAATAAAAAAAGAACTTTTATTAATAAATAAGGAACTATGAAGATCATCGCTGCTTCCATTTTTTTTATTTTAATAAATGCTTTTTTCATTCATCAAAATAAAATCATCACACAAAAAAAAATCATACCAAAAAACATAAAAAAGATCATAATCCTTAAAAAAATACTTATTATTGGGATAACTTTATTGAATTTTGAAAGAATTCACTTTTAATGCTAAAAATACTTTCTACTCAAAATGGCGTCAAATCCCCGTTAAATATGGGCTTTCCGAAGATTTACTAGCTCCTAGATTGCTGTAGAATATTTTTACGGGAGTTTGTACGGCTAAATCGCCTGTAAAACGACTTATGGGAAGTGGGAAAATTGCATGAATTACGAATTACAAATTACGAATTACGTTTGCTAAGTTGTAACAAACATTAAGCAGAAATACCGAGAAAGTATATTATAAGAAAACTTGGTTAAAAACGGCGCTTAGGAAGCCGCCTTTGTATTTGGTTCCACCACATCAAGCTCAACTCTTAGATTATCGATGATGAAAGTCTGTCGGATTGGGGTATTTTTACCCATGTAAAACGAAAGAATTTCGGGAATAGAAGCCTCTTTATTTATAATAATTGGCTCAAGACGAATCTGAGAACCAATAAAATGCCTAAATTCATCGGGCGAGATCTCCCCTAGCCCCTTGAACCTCGTAATTTCAGGATTGGCGCCCAGCTGCTTTAAAGCATTTATCCGCTCTTCTTCCGAATAGCAATAAAATGTCTTCTGCTTGTTTCTACACCTAAACAAAGGCGTTTGAAGTATAAAAACGTGGCCCGTCTTAACTAAATCAGGGAAAAACTGAAGGAAAAAAGTAAGCATCAACAGGCGGATGTGCATCCCATCAACGTCGGCATCGGTTGCAATTACAATATTATTATACCTCAAATTATCGATGTCCTCATCAATATTCAAAGCAGCCTGCAACAAATTGAATTCTTCGTTTTCATACACCACTTTTTTGCTCATTCCATAGCAATTTAAGGGCTTCCCTTTCAAACTAAATACCGCTTGAGTATTCACATCTCTCGACTTAGTGATGGAGCCACTCGCTGAATCACCTTCAGTTATGAAAAGAGTAGTCTCCAGCTTTCGCTCTTCATTGCTGTTGTAATGCACACGGCAATCCCTAAGCTTTTTGTTGTGCAAACTCACCTTTTTAGCACTATCTCTTGCCGCTTTTTTAATGCCGGCTAGGTCTTTTCTTTCCTTTTCGGATGCAAGAATCTTGCGATAGATCGCCTCAGTAGTTTCGGTATTTTTATGAAGATAATTGTCGAGCAAACGCTTTACAATATCTGTAATATAGTTTCGAACAGTCTGCCCATTAGGCTCCATAACCATTGAACCGAGCTTGGTTTTGGTTTGAGATTCGAAAACAGGCTCCTGAATTTTCAAACTAATAGCCGCAACAATAGAACTACGGATGTCACTTGGCTCAAAATCCTTCTTAAAGTATTCGCGAACAGTCTTTACAATAGCTTCGCGGAAAGCCGCTTGATGCGTACCACCTTGCGTAGTATGCTGGCCATTTACAAATGAAAAATATTCTTCGGTATACTGTGAAGTGCTGTGCGTAAAGGCAAACTCGAAGTCCCCTTCTTTTAAATGTATGATCGGATAAAGGGTGCCACCGTTCAGATTTGCCTCAAGCAAATCCAGCAAACCATTTTTGGCAGTTATCTTTGTTCCATTAAAATTAATAATTAAACCATTGTTAAGGTACGCATAGTTCCAAAGCATCTTTTCGATGTACTCGAGTATGAAATGATAGTGCCCAAACACCTCCTCATCAGGAGTAAAGGTAATAATGGTTCCATCTTTAAGCTCCGTTTTAACAATACCTGTATCACTTATCAACTCGCCCTTTTTAAACTCAACAGTTTTGGTTTTAAATTCTCTAACGGCTTGCACCTTAAAGTCGGAAGCCATCGCATTAACAGCCTTCGACCCCACCCCATTTAAACCAACTGCCTTTTTAAAAACTTTTGAATCGTACTTAGCTCCAGTATTTATAGTTGCAACACAATCAATAATCTTACCCAAAGGAATACCCCTTCCATAATCGCGGATACTCACCGTTTGTTCCTTAATAGTGACCTCAATAAGTCGCCCAAAGCCCATCACAAACTCGTCGATAGCATTATCGATTACCTCTTTGATAAGAACGTAAATCCCGTCGTCCATAGATGCGCCATCTCCCAACTTCCCTATGTACATCCCTGGACGCAAGCGAATATGCTCGTTCCAAACTAGCGAACGAATACTATCTTCAGTATAATCTGTAACCATTTGATTTAAATTTGTTGCAAAATTAAGTAAACTTATGCTATGATTTGGATAAATTTTGGATTATTTATCAACTAAATTGTGTTTACAATTGAAATCAATACTCAACTAATCATTAATAGTTTTCTTGTAAGAAACCATTAATAAAAACGAAGAAAAGAAAGCATAGAACACAACACCAGCCTGGTTTTCAAACATAGATTCGACCAGAATATTAAAGAAAACAATAAGAATAAAAAACACATGTATCATATTTTTCCTTTTAATTGCATACATTAAAGGGACAAATAAGCTAGCCAACAAGGCAAGAAAACCCAAAACACCAAGCGCTATAAAAGTCTGAAGAAATTGATTGTGGGTATTTAGTTTATGCTCGTAAGAATACCATAAATTTCTTTCTTTATATTTTTCTAAAAGCACATCCTTAACATCCCCAGTGCCCACACCAGTATAGAAATTGTCCTTAATAATCTCGTTGGAGGCTCTCCAGATCAATAATCTATCCGAAGTACTCTCTCCTACTTCTTTAATCTCAGTTTTATCTTTTGAAACAACTTCAGCAGCCACCTTCAACCTATTAAAAACCGAAGGAACTAGAGTAAAAAGACCTGCACAAGAGATAATAATCGCCAGCAACAAAGTGATGCCCAGCTTATATCGTTTCTGAGTTACTATTATATAAACAATAAAGATAATATAAGTAAGAAGCATGCTAATAATGCCTGCTTTGGAGCTTAAAAGGATAATAGAAATTGAGAACAGAATAACAAAAGCGATTAAATACTTTCTTTTTTTTGTTTTCACATTATAACTTTCGTTTATCAACATAGATAAAATAGTCATAATTGCAAAATTCAAATACATCGCAAGATAAGTAGGATGAAACCCCATAGTCCCGCTTAGTCGCGCATACAAAAACCGGTTTATATCATGATCTTTAAAGATAAAAAAATAGGCTGCATAAACTAAACAAAAGACTATATTAATAAGCAATCCATTGATAAAGGCTATAAAATAATCAGAAATCTTATCATTATTATAAAATTTATAATCCAAAGTTGAAAAAACCAATGGAAAAATAAATAAGGTAAGCTTTACCTGCAAATCGAAGCCTGCATAAGAGAAATTCTTTGTAAAAATAAGTCCTATCAGATATAGAAAATATAAAGTTGAGAGACTAAAAAGAAATTTCCGTTTCTTCTCGTTTAACACAAGCTTAAATCTTTGCTTAAAATTCCCTTCCAATAACCATATAAGCAATATAAATATAATTAAATAGGACGAAATAAGCTTACTAAGTGGTATAAAAAAACAAAGAAATATAAGCACTACTGATTTAATACTTATCAAACTAGAAATAATTTTAGAGAATTTAACCATTCGTTTTAAATGTATTTATTATTTGGCTACATATAAATATAGAAGCTTTGCCGTCGCCAAAAATTTGAGGATACGTAAAGTCAGTTTTGTTTAAAAGAGTGTTTGCAGCGTCAATTATCTTAGAATAATCGGCATCGGCAATCATCGAACTGCCATGCACAACCAGTTCTACCCATTCAGTTTGAGGACGGAGGATAACACAAGGCTTTTGTAAGAAGAAAGCCTCCTTTTGTACGCCACCAGAGTCCGTTACTATCATTCTAGAGTGCTGCTCCAGCTGAATCATGTCCAAAAAAGATACTGGTTCGATAATTTTCATGCGACTATTACTATTTAATCTTGAAAAAACAGCCGCATCCAGGTTTTTCTCTAACAATTTAGAGGTGCGAGGATGCAATGGTATCACAAAATCAACATTAAATGTATCAGTAATATCAAGCATCGCTCTAAAGATAGAAGACAAGCGTTCAGGGTTGTCCGTGTTGTTATCCCTATGAATAGTTGCCAAGATATACTTGCCTTTTTCTACCTTAATAGTATTCAATATTTCACTTTTAAGAGAAGCTATTTTAGAAAAATGCAAGGTATTATCAAACATAATGTCTCCGCAATGATAAATCTGGGGATTATCAGCTGTAAAAGGGGGATTATTTTCAGTTTTAAAGCCTTCTTTTATTAAATTATTAAAACCAGTTTGGGTTGGAGAAAACAATAATGTGGAACTATGATCGCACATAATACGATTAATCTCCTCCGGCATAGCTTTATTAAACGAGCGTAAGCCTGCTTCGATGTGCACGATAGGGCAATGAATCTTTGCTGCTGCAATAGCGCCCGCAGATCGGAAGAGCACA
>CAYRBL010000053.1:0-12985 GCA_964422385.1 uncultured Bacteroides sp. | reverse complement strand
AAAAACTCTAAAGTTTTCAATTCCTATACTTGTAATATTTCTCATAAATTTTGTAAATTTATAAACTAAAAGGACAATTTGTTATTTTTTAATTATAGTTTTAAATAAAATGTAAAATTACACTTTATTTCAATACAAAACCTTATTTCAACATAAAAAGAAAAAAAAATCACAAATTCACCAATTCACCAAATTTTTATCTTCCAAATTCTATGTCAGTTTCATATTTCTTTTTGGAAGTTAATTCATAATTAATTTCATTTACAATCGCTTTATATCCTGTAGTTTTGTATTCTAATTTATCGTCATAGCTAATATATGCCATGCGATAGGTACCTTTAGGTATTATTTTGGCAGAAGTGAGCAATATGCCAAGATATTTATCGGTTTTGCTTTGAGAAAGTAAATTACTGAAATTTTCATTCATCAATGATGCATACGTTTCTAAGGATCTTTTTCTGCCGTCCATTTCATAATAGTTACAATTGATAAATGTAATTTCTCGAGCATCATATTTTCTAAAAATCTCCCAATAATCAGGGTTCAAAATAAATATATTTAATTTTTGATCCATTCTTCTATTTCCTACAAATGTTAAGCGTTCTAAAACAGATAATTTCAGGTATTCGTTCATATTATATCGCTTTAAAGAGGGAAGATATAAAGCTTTTGAATCAGATGAATTTGCAACCAAACTGTCGATAATAATTGACAATTCGTTACAAGTATCATGTCCAAAAGATTGTATCGGCATGTCTAATTTACTCATGCTTATTTTTGCATTAAATTGATTTAAAATCAGTAGTTTTTTGTTAGCATTAAACGACATAAGAGTCCTATTTAAAAATGATTGAGCATAATCCCGATGTTTTATAGTATCAAAACTGAGATATTTATTCAATAATTTATCCATATTTACACTATCGCTGATATAACTTAATGCATTCGACAGCAAACATTCATGATCTCCAAGAGCTTCACTTACTTTGCAAAAGAAATCAAAAGCTTCGTTGTTAGTTTTAAATTTAAGTTCACCTGTCCAATAAAACTTAGCTTTAATTTTACTAGCTTCAGGAATTCCATAAGGTAAAACATTGAAATTGAATTTAGCAAACAAATGATCTTTCATTTTTATTTTGCTGAGCACACCGTCTATTTTAATTGTATCATAATAGCGATCAGTTATAAACAACTTTTTCCATTGATCAGGTTCCTGGTAGCAAATAATACGTATCGATTCTAAAATATAATGTATATATTCGATATTGTCTGGTTCGTTTAGGTGAAACCAAAAAGCAGTTTCAATACATTCGTAATAATTTAATTGGTCGGTCAAACATTTTAGAATTTCTGGAGCTGTTTCTTTTTTAAAATATTAAAATTTTTCGGCACTTACAATATTATATAAGGCTGTATCATTGCGGTATCTATAATAATAACTCAAAAGTGTATTGTATCTTTCGCCTGCCGGAGGATGGTCGTTTTCTTTGAGTTTAAATCTTGAAATCGATTTACAGACTTCATTATTTTCGAGCCTGGTCATCATCTCAAAAGCATTTAAAGTTGCCTTTACATTATATTTGGAATGTCGCATTAGCTGCATAGCCATCGAATCGGCTTGAAGTTCATCTTTAATTGAGTAGTTATTAGCCAATTTTTCCGATTCGCCCAACAACCCTAAATCAAATTTCCCCGTTTTGTAAGCAATATAACGATACAAAGAATGTTTGAAATAATAATGTGCAAACTCATGAGCCAAAATTACTGCTAAAGTTGCTTCATCAGTCACTTCTTTAAAAACACCAACATTAATAAAAATATGAGCTGAACCTGTGTTAAATGCATTAAAACTGCCATTTCTTACAATATAAACATGAACCAAGGTGTCACTTTTGAACTCTTTAGGAATAAGTTCTCTAAAAATTTTATTTACATAATCTTCCAATTCAGGCCAATCGTGATACACAAAACCATTATTAATTAATTTAGATGTTTCATAAGCAGCTTGAGCTGCATATATATACGACATGTATGTAAAAATATCCTTTTTTAGATTATCAGGTATATTTGAATAGATATTTTCATGAATATCGTTTATTCGCAAATTATAATTATTCTTCAAAGTATCGTTATGACGATAAGAATAATTTAAAATATCTTGTGAAAGAACATTTTGAGGAAAACTTAATGTGCAGATAATAATAAATTTCATCAATATCTTAAAAAGAGAAGTTGAATTTTTCAAATCTATTAATTTACATAAATATTGAACCAATCTTGGCGCTAAAAATCTTATTAAATTTAGCTTTGTATCTTTTATCATACAAATAATATTTTAGGTTTATAAGTCTTATTTAATTTATTTTTATTTTTTCAACAAAAGTAAATAAAAAATTATATTTAACTAATATAAAAGATTAATATTTTTAACAAAAATAGATTAATCTAATAAATAACCCCAATCCTTTATTCTGAAAATCATTATATGTAATTACTAATTTTAGCTTTTCCGACATGCATAAGTAACTTATATTATTAGATTTGTATTCTTCTTTTGTCAAGTTGTGATGTTCCTGAACTAGCTCATTTATCTCTTTTGCTCAATCGCGACCTTCCGTAACTAGCTCATTTATCTCTTTTGCTTTCTCGCAACCTTCTTTTTATGTTTCGCAGGTCTCTTTTTCCTTTTCGCGGTTCTCCGTAACTAGCTCATTTCTCTCTTTTGCTTTTTCGCAGGCTTCCTTAACTAGCAAATTGGTCTCTTTTTACTTTTCGCGGTCCTCCTTAACTAGCTCATTTCTCTCTTTTGCTATTTCATTTACTTCTTTTGCTATTTCATTTCTTTCTTTTGCTATTTCATTTACTTCTTTTACTTTTTTATTATCTTATTTTTTATTTTTAAAACACTAATAAAATGATATGTTACTGTTTTTTTATTTTTTATTTTAGTGTAAAATGTTTTTTATTAAAATAAATTAGTTTTGAAATATTTTCATCCCAAAAGTTTTGAATAATAAAATAAGGATACATCTTAAAATAAAAAAAACTTCATACAAGCTTGGTAGCCCAGTATGAAGTTCTTCGTATTAATTATTTGATTTTACTATCATCTCAAATAGTAAAATCACATTCAAGTTTAAAAACAAACTTAACATTATATTCATCTTCCTTAACTTCTAATTCATCATCATTTGTTTCTTTTAAAGCAAAAATGTTAATACTTTTAAGTTTATTTACAACATAATCTTTTAAGGTAACATCACTTTCATTTGTAGTTTTAATCTGTATATTTCCATCGCTATCCAGCGTAAAATTAATGATTACTATTCCTTCTATGTTTTGTTTTTTAGCAAATTCAGGATACGAAATAGCTTTATGTAATGCTTTATTTAAAACTGCAGGATCTATTTTACCTGCTGTAGCAGTTGTTGTAACTATAAAAATTAAAAGTACAATACCGATTATCATTTTCATTGTTGTTTTCATTTCAAATTGTTTTTATAAATAATTATTTTAAAATCCTATGACGATTCAATTAATATAAAAGTTACAACAGCGCAAAAAAAAAATGCTGTATTACCAAAAGGCAATACAGCATCTTTTAAAAAAACAAACACCTAAAAACTATCTTATGAGTTTCTTTGTGGACGAGGCAACAATACTTTCCTCGAAAGTTTAAGTTTACCTGTCTTTTTATCAAGTTCCACTAATTTCACTTGTATCTGATCGCCTACTTTAAGAGCATCTTCTACTTTTTCTAAACGGCTCCAATCAATTTCAGATATGTGTAATAAACCATCTTTACCAGGAATTATTTCTACAAAAGCACCAAAAGGTTGTATGCTTTTAACAACTCCATCATACACCTGTCCTACTTCAGGAACAGCTGTTATGTTTTTAATCTTAGCTAATACTAAATCAATAGAATTTTTATCAGCCGAAGCGATATCAATGATACCAAATTCGCCTTCTTCGATAATAGAAATAGTAGTACCTGTTTCGCGTTGCATCTCTTGAATAACTTTACCACCAGTACCAATAACTGCACCGATAAATTCTTTAGGAATCTTTATCTGAACAATACGAGGAACAAATGCTTTGTAATCTTCGCGAGGTTCGGTAATAGCTTTCGCCATTTCGCCAAGAATATGTGCTCTACCTTCTTTAGCCTGAGCTAATGCTTCAGCTAATACTTGGTAAGATAAGCCATCAACTTTAATATCCATCTGACAAGCAGTGATACCATCTTTAGTACCTGTTACTTTAAAATCCATATCTCCTAAATGATCTTCGTCACCTAAGATATCAGATAATACTGCATATTTTCCAGTTTTGCTATCACTAATCAATCCCATAGCAATTCCTGAAACTGGTTTAGGTATCTTAACACCTGCATCCATCAAAGCTAAACAACCTGCACAAACAGTAGCCATCGATGAAGAACCATTAGATTCAAGAATGTCAGAAACGATTCTGATAGTATAAGGATTGTCAGCTCCCTGAGGAATAACAAATTTAAGAGCTCTCATGGCTAAATTACCATGACCAACTTCTCTCCTACCTGTACCTCTGTTCATTCTTACTTCACCAGTTGAGAATGGAGGGAAGTTATAATGTAAAATAAAATCGTTGGTACCTTCAAATATTGCACCATCAATCATTTGTTCGTTCAATCTAGTTCCTAATGTTACTGTAGTTAAAGATTGAGTTTCGCCTCTTGTAAATAAAGCTGAACCGTGAGCAGAAGGTAAAAAATCAGTTTCGCACCAGATAGGACGGATTTCATTTAATTTACGACCATCAAGACGAATTCTTTCGTTTAATACAACGTCTCTAACTGCATCTTTATGTATGTCGTGGAAATATTTTTTAATTTGAAAAGCTTTTTCAGTTTTTTCTTCTTCAGTTAATGTCTCAACAAAAGTATCTTTTACTTTTTCAAAATTTTCTTTACGTTCATTTTTATTAGCATTACCTCTTTTTGCAATTTCATAAAGTTCATCATAAATTGCAGCTTTCATTCTTTCTTTAAAATCGAAATCATTGTTTTCGTGACAATATTCTCTTTTAACAGTTTTGCCAACCATTTCAGAAAGTTCTAATTGAGCTTTACATTGAATTTTTATAGCTTCATGACCAACTTTTAAAGCTTCGATCATCGCATCTTCAGAAACTTCTTTAAGTTCGCCTTCCACCATCATAATATTATCGATAGTAGCAGCAATCATTAAATCAAGGTCAGCTGTAGCAATATCAGCAATAGGAGGATTTACGATATATTCACCATTAATTCTGGCAACACGTACTTCAGAAATAGGACCATTGAAAGGAATATCAGAAACAGCAAGAGCCGCAGAAGCAGCTAATGCAGCTAGTGCATCAGGCGCAGTATTTCTGTCGCCAGAGATAAGAGTAATTATTACTTGAACTTCAGCATGAAAATCATCTGGGAAAAGAGGTCTTAAAGCTCTATCAACTAATCTTGAAATTAGAATTTCATATTCAGAAGGACGAGCTTCTCTTTTGAAGAAACCACCAGGAAATCTTCCAACAGCTGCATATTTTTCTTGATAATCTACAGAAAGTGGCATAAAATCTACATTTTCGGCTGCATCTTTTTTTGCTACAACTGTAGCTAGTACCATCGTATTACCCATTCTTACTACAGCTGCACCATCAGCTTGGCGCGCTAATTTACCTGTCTCAATAGTTATTGTTCTACCGTCTCCAAGTTCTATAACTTTTGTTATTGCTTGCATATTTTTTTTGTTAAATACAAAAAAAGGCAATTATAAGTCTAATTGCCTTTCTATTTTTAATTAAATTTTTCTTAGAATTATTTTCTTAAGTTAAGCTTTTTAATGATAGCTCTATATCTTTCGATATCTTCATGTTTAAGATAAGATAGTAACTTACGTCTTCTACCTACCATTCTAACTAAAGAACGTTCTGTTCCTTTATCTTTTCTGTTTACTTTTAAGTGTTCAGTAAGATGTTTTATTCTGAAAGTAAAAAGAGCAACTTGTGATTCTGTTGATCCACTATCGAATTCAGATTTTCCGTATTCTTTAAAAATGTCTTGTTTTGTTCCTGTTGTTAATTGCATATCTAAGAATTTATGTTCTTTGCTAAATATAAGACTGCAAAATTAGTAAAAAATTTGATATTTATAATGCATTTACTAATAATTTTTTACAATTTTGTGTTATTTTTTTTTAATAAGTTAAATATCAGTTTTATTTAAGCTAATAATAAGTAGTATTTCTTATCTTAAAGCATCATTTTCTACTATATTTATATGATTTAATAGCTTTACCATAACAAAAGATGTAGTTTTTATGTTTATTTTAGGAATTATTTAATACATTTTTTATGAATATTATAATAACTGGTACAGGAAAAGGGATAGGTTTTGAAACTGTAAAAGCATTTTGTGACGTATCGAATAACAATATAATTGCTATTTCAAGAAATATTGATCAATTAAATGAAATTAAAATTAAAGGAGAAAATACTTTCCTATTTCCGATTTCATATGATTTAAGTAGTATTAATTCTGATTTAAAAGATGAAATCTTATCTCATTTTAAAACGATAGATATTCTTATTAATAATGCAGGTTTACTTATCAACAAACCTTTTGAAGCCTTAACAACGTCTGATTTTGATCAGATATTTAATATTAATGTAAAAAGTGTATTTCAAATAGTACAGATGTTAGTTAATTATTTCTCTAAAAATTCACACATTATAAATATAAGTAGTATGGGCGGTTTTCAAGGGAGTTCTAAATTTAAAGGATTGTCATTGTATAGTGCAAGTAAAGGCGCATTAAATATACTTACTGAATGTATGGCTGAAGAACTTGCAGATAGAAATATAAAAGTTAACAGTCTTTCATTAGGGTCTGTTAATACTGAAATGCTTCAACAAGCTTTCCCTGGTTACGAAGCTCAAGTGCAACCAAAAGAAATGGCATTGTATATAAAAAACTTTGCAGAAACTACGCACCATTTTCTTAATGGAAAAATAATACCTGTTTCTTTAAGTACTCCATAATATACATAGTATACTTTTAATTATTCGACATAAAAAAAGGGAGCTTATTGGGCTCCCTTTCTTTTTTATCTTAATAATGATTTATTATTTTACTTCCAATAATTCTACTTCAAATACTAAAGGAGAATATGGTGGAATGATACTTCCAGCACCATTTTCACCATAAGCTAATTTAGAAGGAATGATAAATTTAGCTTTTCCACCAACTTTCATAGTTGTTAAACCTTCTTCCCATCCAGGAATAACTTCTCTTTTTCCTAATTCAAAAGTAAATGCTTCATAAGGACGTTTTGGATTGTAAACATCACCTTTTTTAGCTTCAGCTTCAATATTTGTATCAAATATTTTTCCACTTAAAAGTCTGCCTATATAGTTAACTTTTACTTTTTTTCCGTTTTCAGCTTTTGCACCATTACCTTTTTTTACTTCAATAATGTACAAACCACTTTCAGTTGGTTTCGCTTTAATTTTATTGTCAGCTAAATATTTTTCTAAATCTGTAGTTTCTTTTGCTTTTGATTCAGTCATCATCTTTTCTCTTTGAGCCATCATCTCTTTTTTCTCTTTTTCAAAAGCATCTTTAGTTACAATTTCTTTTAATTTAACATCAAAATATAAAACTGCACCTGGTTTAACAAATTCAGGTAAATTCATATGATGACTTCTCATTGAATCAGCACTTACAATAAAAGTTGCACTATCACCAATACCTAACATAGCAAGACCTTCGTTGATATCACCATTGAACATAGTTGAATCAAGTTGAGTAAAACGACCAGGATTTCCAACATTGCTAGCGATAGTTGAGTCAGCTGTTCTAACTTTAAATTCACCAACTAAAATATCACCTATAGATGGTTTTTTAGCATCTTTGGTTTCATTATAAAACTTATAATAAAGTCCTTTTTTTGTTTTTTTGAAGCCAGGGTATTTCGAATCTCCACAAGCTGTAAATAAAATTGCTATTATTGCAATAAATAAAATACTAATTTGAGTTGTTTTTTTCATTTTCTATTAATTATTATTATTCTGTTTATATTATTTAAAAATTATTTTAATTTAATTACTAACTTCAATTAATTCTACATCATATATTAAAGTCGCTTTTGAAGGAATATTTTTCCCATCACCCAATAGTCCAAAAGCAAGGTGCGAAGGTATAATAAATTTTGCTTTATCACCAACTTTTAATAACAAAATTCCTTCTTCCAGTCCTTTTTCTATTTCTCCTTTACCTATGTTTATTTGTTTTTGGCCATCAATATCAGATGAATATATTTGCTTTCCATTAATTAAATTTGTTTTATAATTTATTTTAACCTTCGAATTCTTAGCTACTGATTTCCCTTTTCCTTTTTTATATATAAAATATCTTAAACCAGAATTTGTTTTAATCATTTCCCATTTATATCTTTCAATATAATTAGCAATCATCTCTTCTTCAGTATGCATTAAATGTACATTTGCATTTATCAGCTTTTGATCTTCCCCTGAATTTATTTTCTTTTTAATTTGATTGTCCTTTTCAGAATTATTACAACTAAAAAAACAAACAAATATTATTAATATAATATATATTGTATAATTATTTTTAATATTGCTTATAAACATAAAAAAGTACTACTGGTTCAATTCACTTTTATAATCTGATAAAATATTTTCAAATCTAATCAAGGTTTCTTCTAATGAAATATAAGAATTTGCACCAGCAGCATTTTTATGACCGCCACCTTCGTAATGTGTTCGTGCAAATATGTTAACATTTAGATTTCCTTTTGATCTGAAAGAAATTCTTATCTTATTTTCTCTTTCTGTAAATAATGCAGCTAACTGTATTCCTTTTATAGAGAGAGCATAATTAACCACACCTTCAGTGTCGCCAACTTGATAATTGAATTTCTTCAAATCATCTTTTGTTAAATAAATATAAGCTGTAGATAATTCTGGTATTACCACAAGTCTATCACTTAACGAATGACCAAGCAAACGCATTCTGTTTTCAGAATAAGTATCATAAACTAATCTATGAACTTTTTCAACATCTAATCCTTTTGAAATTAATTGAGCAGTAATTTCGAAAGTACGAGTATAATTACAAGAAAAACTAAAACTACCTGTATCTGTCATAATACCTACAAAAACACATTCTGAAATTTCTCTATTAACTAAATCTTCATCACCCATAGCTGAAATAAATTCATATATTAGTTCAGATGTAGAGGAAACTTTTATAATAGAGAAAATATAATCGAATGATTCAAGTTCAGGTTGAAGATGATGATCAATTAATACTTTTTTAGCATTTGCATCCCTAACATACTCTTCAACTTTCTCAATTCTGTTTAATGCATTAAAATCTAAACAAAAAATAATATCAGACTCAGAGATAACTTTCTTACAATCTTTACTTTTTCTACTATTAATATTAATAGTAGTAGCATTTGGCATCCAAGCAAGAAATTCAGGAAAATCGTTAGGAACAACTACATTTACGGTATGTCCTTTTAATTTTAAATAAGCAAACAAAGCAAGAGAAGAGCCAATAGCATCACCATCTGGATTGGTATGAGTGATTATTGATATTTTCTTTGGAACGGTTAATAGCTCTTTTAAGTTGTCAAATTCAGGTGATTTCAAATCTTGATTCTTAGTAATTATTTTTTTTGCAAAAATACTAAAATTATAAACACGATATTAAATTTATTTCATACTTTTACAAAAAATTAATAATTCAATAATGAGTACGAACATAACTTTTACAATGATCAAGCCTACAGCAGTATTAGATGGAAATGCCGGGCTAATTTTAGACATGATAATTAAAGAAGGATACAAAATTAGAGCGATGAAGTATCTAAAATTATCCAAATGTAAGGCCGAAGCATTCTATGCTGTGCATAGTGAACGTCCATTTTTTCAAGATTTGGTTGGCTATATGTCTTCAGGTCCTATTTATGCAATTATGTTAGAAAAAGAAAATGCAGTTGAAGATTACCGCAAATTTATTGGTGCTACTGATCCTTCAAAAGCAGAAGAAGGTTCTATAAGAAGCAAATTTGGCGTTTCTATTCAACAAAATGCTGTTCACGGTTCAGATAGTGATGAAAATGCAGAAATAGAATGTAATTTCTTCTTTTCTTCTTTCGAAAGAGTATAAATTAAAAAACTAAATTTAATAAAAAGGATTCATATTTAATCTAATTTTATATGAATCTTTTTTATTAAATACTTTTTAAAAATTTATATTTCTCTCTTATTTTAAAATAACTATTGCAATTTTTAGAAAGAGAGTTAAAAAAAATAATAAATAAATTAAAAAATTATTTCTTTATTAATAAAAAAAGTAATATCATTGCAAAAAATTTGACATCAGAGAAAATGGAAAAAAAGAAAATGATTATCAGTTATAATAACCTTTCAGCTACAGCTATGGAAGCTTTCAAACTTAAATATAGTTTAGGTTATTATGATTTTATTACTAGAATAACGAAACCAAATGGTGATTCTATTCATGTAGTTCCTCTAGAAACTGAAGACGCTATATATATGGTGAAGATTGATGTAAAAATAGACACTAAGGTTACAGAAGAGGAACTTGAAAAAGAATTATTCTCTTCAAATCTTTATGGAGTTGATAAAAATCCTGATGGCGATGGAGATGAAGAAGGTGGTGACAATACTCCTGTTGAACCTGATTCTCTAATCGATGGTGGTCATGATGATGATTAATATATTATGAAAAATATTGTAAAAAAGGCATTGATATTTTCGATGCCTTTTTTTATTGATATTATAATTTCGAAAAAAGAAATGCTTTATCTTTGCAAAATCTTTTCAATTAAAAATAAATAAATTTATATATAACATGAACGAAGAATTTGAAAAAACTAAATGCTTAATTATTGGCTCAGGTCCTGCAGGATATACTTCTGCAATTTATGCATCGAGAGCAGATTTGAAACCAGTTTTATATCAAGGATTGCAGCCAGGTGGACAATTAACAATAACAACAGAGGTTGAAAACTTTCCAGGTTATCCAGAAGGTATTACAGGCCCAGAAATGATGGAGCAGATTAAAACTCAAGCCGAACGTTTTGGGGCTGATATCAGATGGGGAATTATTACTAAAGTTGATTTCTCTTCAAAACCTTACAAAGCTTGGGCTGATGATGGGAAAGCTGTTTTAGCTGAAACTGTTATCATTGCAACTGGAGCTTCTGCTAATTGGTTAGGTTTGGAATCTGAAAAGAAATTTAATGGTCAAGGTGTGAGTGCCTGTGCTACCTGCGATGGTTTCTTTTATAGAGGCAAAGATGTGGCTTTAGTTGGTGGTGGTGATACTGCATGCGAAGAGGCAACTTATTTAGCTAAATTATGCAATAAAGTCTATATGGTTGTTCGTCGCGACCAATTAAGAGCATCAAAAGTTATGCAAGCAAAAGTTTTGAATACTCCTAACATTGAGGTGCTGTGGAATCATACTACGCATGAAATTGTTGGCGATTTCTCAGGTGTAAATGGTGCAATTCTTCATAATGTGAAAACAGGTGAAGAAAAGAAAATTGATATTCATGGTTTCTTTGTTGCTATAGGACACAGCCCAAATACAGAAATTTTTAAAGGTCAAATTGATTTAGACGAAACTGATTATATCATTACAGAGCCAGGTTCGACTAAAACTAGTAAAGAAGGAATATTTGCTGCAGGAGATGTTCAGGATCATCACTATCGTCAAGCTATCACTGCTGCAGGAACCGGATGTATGGCTGCTATAGAAGCTGAAAGATATTTATCTTCTAACTAAAAATATTTTATACATTATATATATATAAACCCTCCTTTGATAAATCCTAAGGAGGGTTTTATTTTTAAATTATGTTTTATATATCATATTTTTTTGTACATTTACTGAAAATTTAAAGATTATGCATAGGAAAGCAACAAGTTTCACCAAAAAGTTGGTGATGGGTAGTGTTAAAGATCGTAAGCAATTAAAACCTGCTTTAAATAAACATTGGTATAATACCCAACGAATTTGGCGAAATATTCATTATAAAGATTTCGGTATTGAACGCTTTATTCGACTATTTCTAGCTTTTAGCTTGTTTCTTTTCCCTGGTTTGTATGTAAAACATTTTAGTGGTAAATTTGGTTTGATACCTCGAAAATTATCCGTAGAATTGTATGTAATTTTTAAGTTTTTGCTCCCTCTCCTATTTTTTAAATTGCATTTAGCAACAAATATTGCAGTGGTTTATATTACTATTTATTTACTATCGAAACCATACTTTATCTTGCCAGCATGATATATTTAGGGGATATTATGGGCAATCCTATCACTTATCGTCGCTCGTTGACTATGCTTTTTATTAATTATATTGAGATAGGTTTGGGATACTCTATCGTTTATTTTTATATGGATTCTATTATTCCAAATTTCTTTAATGTAAAGATGATGTCGGCCTTGCAAACTATTTATTTTAGTTTTACTACTTCTGCTACTATAGGTTTTGGCGATATACATCCTTTGACAAATCTTGGAAGAATTTTAGTTTTAACTCAAGTTGCACTCTTTTTTGTGTTCGTAGGATTATTCCTGAATTTTTATTCTTCTAAAGTGCACGAAGTCTCCTATTTTAACGAAGATCATAATAAGGAAAAAGAGGAGAAATAATTAAGAATTATGAAATATGAATTATGAATTTTAGCTTTTAAAATTTGCTTAAATTTTTAAAGTCGACTTTTTTCATTAATTTTGCCATCTAATTTAATAATTCTACATGAAGCTTAAGTCGACCTTTGTTTTACTTTTATTTTTTACTTTTTATTATTCTTTTTCGCAAAATGAAAAGAAAAATTACAACGATTCTTTATCCTATCCTACACAAAATACTTTTAAACATCAGTTTTTCGATAAATGGTATTT
>CAYRBL010000052.1:5652-13013 GCA_964422385.1 uncultured Bacteroides sp. | reverse complement strand
CTCCTCTCCTCTTAGGAGAGGCGGGGGTGAGGTAATACAAATTTTATGAATAATTATAGAAATCCCGAAGCAGAGGAAGCCGTTTATTATCAAGATGTATACGATTTGTTGGAGGCAAAATACCTACAATATTGCGATGCATCTTTTATTGAAACGGATCCTATACAAGTGCCTCACAGCTATTCTAAAAAGGAAGATATCGAAATATCTGCCTTCCTTACCGCTACTATTGCTTGGGGAAATCGTACTTCTATTATTAATAATTCGCGCTTGCTGATGTCGCTTATGGATAACAGTCCATACGATTTTATTAAAGGTATGAAGGAAAAAGACCTCTCGGTACTTTCTAAATATGTGCATCGTACCTTTAATGCAGAGGATTGTAAATGCTATTTGCTTGCGCTAAAAAATATTTATAGAAAGAAAAATGGTTTTGAAATTCTTTTTACTGAGAAAATAAAAGAAAATAAAGGTTCGGTAATGGTAGCTATCAGCGAAGTGCGAAATGTGTTTTTTAAGATACCTCATTTGCCACGCACCGAAAAACATTTCGCAGATCCTGTAAGTGGTTCAGCTGCCAAAAAAATAAATATGTTTTTAAGATGGATGGTCCGTGATGATGGCAGGGGAGTAGATTTTGGGTTGTGGAAAAATATACCTACAGATAAATTGATATGTCCATTGGATGTGCACTCCGGCAACTCGGCAAGGAAGTTGGATTTGCTAAAAAGTCGCACCAACGACAGAAAAGGTGCCGAAAATTTAACGAATGCTCTAAAACTTTACGACGCAAAAGACCCTGTTAAGTATGATTTCGCTTTATTTGGACTGGGTGCTTTCGAAAAGTACTAATTTATATATTTTAATTAAAAAAATCTGAATTTTCTAATTTAAATATGAATTGCTTATAAAGAAAATACAATTTTGTTTTAAAATGTTTTTAAACTTTTTGGTATGAATTTTATCTAAATAAAATTACTAAAAAAAACTATAAATACAAACACAATTGGATAATCAGGACGATAGCGAAATACTAAAACTGTTTAGAGATGCTAATTCTCGAAATTATGCCTTTAATTTGTTGGTCAAAAAGTACCAGCAACAATTATATTGGCATATTCGTCGCTTGGTTATCGATCATAACGAAACCGATGATCTATTGCAGAATACCTTTATAAAAGTATTTGAAAACCTTAAAAATTTCAGAGAAGATTCCAAACTTTATACCTGGATTTATCGTATTGCAACCAACGAAGCTCTGGCTTTTTTGAAAAGTAAAAGAAACAGACTTTTTTTACCTTTAATAGACGTTGAAAGCAAATTATCGAATACATTAGAAGCAGATTCTTATTTTAATGGAGACGAAATACAATTAAAATTGCAAAAAGCTATCCTAACTTTACCCGAAAAACAAAGATTGGTGTTCAATATGAAATATTATCAAGAGATGAAATACGAAGATATGGCTGAGGTATTGGGCACATCTGTAGGGGCTTTGAAAGCATCATTCCATATTGCAGTAAAAAAAATAGAAGAAATAATAAAACAAGATTAAACCTTTAGCAGAATTTTTAATCTATATTATAACAAACTTTTAAAATGGAAAATTTAAACAACATAAATAAAGAAAATTTGAAGGAAATAGCTCTGGAACTTTCGAAAATAGAAAGAAAGAATCCGTTTGAAGTTCCGCAAGATTACTTCGAAGATTTTTCGTTGAAAATAAAAAATAAAATAACAGTTTCCGAACCTAAAAATACACTTTCATGGTATAATTTTATCTTTAGACCACAATATGCCATAGCAATTTTTATAGGTGTAATTTTACTCGCTTCTGGAGCTTATTATTTTAATAAACAAAACCAACAATTGGCAGATAATGGAAACATTTATTGGGATGAAGTGTTGAACGATAGTAACAATACAATTATTGATAATTTTGACGAAAACACATTGATAGAAGCCTTAGCACTGGCAACACCAGAGGAAGAAACAGGAAAAATGATAAAAACAGACAGTACTTTGAACGCAATTTCGACAGACGAATTGAACGAATATATAAACCATAATAATAATGACGTTTTTTACGAAAATTAAACAATACTAAATATGAAGACAAAAATTAACATCAAACAACTCATTGTAATCGCTTTATTAATGTTGATTCCTTTGGTAAATTTTGCACAAAGAGGCAAAATGTTTGGAAAAGTAAAAGAAAAAATAAATGCACAGAAGGTTGCATATATTACAAAAGAATTAGACCTAACTCCACAGGAAGCGCAGGTATTCTGGCCAATCTTTAATGAATTTGAAGCTCAAAGACGACAAATTAATCAAGAATTTGTTGGGAAAAATATCGAAGAAAGAGTATTAGATATCAATACGCTTACTGATAAAGAAGCTTTGGAAATGGCAGACAACCAAATAATACTTGCTCAAAAATTGCTTGATCTGCGAAAGAAATATCATGCAGAATTTAAAAAGGTATTATCTGCCAAAAAATTATTGAAACTTTATCAGGCAGAAAAAGATTTTAATAAATATCTGTTAAAAGAAATAAAAGAAAGACGTCAGGATCGAAAGAATAATTTTTAATATGCTTTATTTTAAATAGAATTACTAAACAAAAAAGCCCATGAAAGTGGGCTTTTTTATTTTGTATTAAGTATACTTTTATGTATAGTTATTATCTGTGGAATTAATAATTCTTTGCCATTATTAGTAATAATATAATCAGCTTTTTTACATTTTTCTGCATCACTCAGCTGCTTTTCCATGCGGTTTAAAATATCAGTTTCCGACAAGCCATCTCTTTTAATAATTCTCTTAATTCTTATATCAACAGCACTATTTACAACTATTATTTTATCAAAATAAGACTCCAGATTATGCTCATAAATAATGGCTGCTTCATGCACCACATAAGGCATTTCTTTGCTTTGAGTATTAGTCCAATTAATAAAATTATGCAGAACTTCAGGATGTATAATAGCATTTAATTTCTCCAAAGCAGTATTATCTTTAAACACAATAGCAGCTAATTTAGCTTTGTCGATAGCATCAGAAGTGAGGATAGAAGTGCCAAAAAGATTTATAACTTTAGCTTTAAAAATAGGATTTGAATAGAGTTTTTTGGCTTCGGTGTCGGCATTATAAACAGCTATTCCAAGAAGCACAAATATTTTGGAACAAACTGATTTTCCACTCCCGATATTACCTGTTAAACCTATTTTTAGCATACATTTATATTATTTAAAAATGATATACTCAACATTATCTGGATACACTTTAGTGATCTTGATATAGGAAGGAAATTTTACAAGCTCAACTTTAAGCTTATTATTTTCCTCCGATTTATTAATATTTCCATTTACAACAGCTCCAAATAGCTCATTGTTTATTTTTTTATAATCTTTTAAAGCCACTAAGTAGGTAATCTTAACCACATCAGGGAATAATTTTAGTTTCTTATTAGAATTATTATTCGAAATACTTACTGGGATTTCAATAGTAGATTCTGTAAACTTTTCAACGGAAATAGATACTTTTGTTTTGTTTGCAAACAATCTTAAGTCAGTATCTTTTTCAGGTTTCTTTATGGTTGCAAATATATTTTGATTGCTATTAAGATTATTTAAAACGATGGGTTCGGTTTCTAAATAAGTAATTTTCTTTAACGTTTTTTCTGTTCCCGAAATACAAATCTTGTTTGGATATGCTTTAACAGTGTCATATAACAAAAATTGATCTTCGAAATTAAGTTGCAGGTTTAATTTTAATGGAACTATTTTTAAATAGGTTTTTTCAAAATTAAGATTGATATTTTCAGGAGATACATTTATGATTTCGTGCTTAAAAAGGAGGTGTTTGTCCAATATTTTAATAAGCTGAAGCGTTGCAAAGCTTTCATTCGTTTTCTTTGCATCTTCTTTAGCTTTAAGGCTGGAATAATCAATATTTATAACTTTTTTTTGTGCAAAGAAATAATAGTAAAGCGCATTTATACCTTGCGATTTCATATTAATTGTAAGCAAAATGGTGTCGTTATTTATTAAAACTTTATCAGTAGGAAGGTTGGTAATCGTAATAGGAATTTGAATGGGATATTTATATTCGTCGGAGAACTTAATAAGCAGCCACAACGACAACGAAATGACAATACAAATGCTTATAACAAAGAATTTCTTTTTGTTTTTTAATTCCTTGTTCCGAATTATGGAGTCGATATCCGATTTAAATTCTGTTTCCAATGTATGGTGTATAAAAATTAAATCTCAACCCTGTTAGGATTGAGATTTAAAATTATAAAAAATATGTATGCAAATAATTTTGCATGCTTTTTTATTTTGCTTCTTGTAATTGAGCTGAATTATCGATTGCGATAGCTGATCTTTCCAACTTTAAACGGTTTTGACCTTCTACTTCAATGATTACAGTTGTTTCTTGTAGCTCTATTATTTTGCCGTGGATACCACCGATAGTTACTATTTTCTGTCCTTTTTCAAGGCTTTCTCTGAATTTCTTTTGTTCTTTTGTCTTTTTCATCTGTGGACGAATCATGAAAAAGTAGAAAATACCAAAGATAGCAACTAAAAAGAAGATAGAAGAAAATCCATTATTGGCACCTTGACCGCCTTGTGGTGGAGCCATTAAGATTACATTTAAAAGAGTGTTCATGTTTATTATTTGTTATTAATTATTACTTTCTGGTGAGGTAACTGTAGCTTTGATGTGTAATATTACATTACTTGGCTGGCTATTAGCTAATATAGTTACGGTTTTGTGTTGAAATCCTACTTTGCCGGCAGTGTTAAATGTAACTGTTATTACACCTTCTTTTCCTGGTCGGATTGGTTCTTTTGGGTATTCAGGAACTGTACAACCGCATGATCCTTTTGCATCTGCAATTACTAAGTCGGATTTTCCTACGTTTTTAAATTTAAATGAGTAGGAGAGTTTTTCGCCTTCAATTGCTTTGCCGAAATCGTGTAAATCTGTTTCAAACTGCATCTTTGGCAAATCGCCTGTGTTTTCGGTTCCCGAAGCTGTATTAGGGTTGTTTATCAAGTCGGTTGATAACTTATTATTGTTATTTTTGCAAGCTGTAAAAGCTAAAATTACTATACAAAAAAATACTTTTAATTTATTATTCATATTATTTAATATTATTTTGTTCAATCAAAATTAAAACTACTCTTCGATTAAGCCTCTAATATCTTTCTTTATCTTTTTTGCTCTATTTAAATCGGTTGCTATTTTGTCAATAATTCCGTTGATAAAAAAGCTGCTTTTTTCGCTGCTATAGTCTTTCGAAATGTCTATATATTCGTTCATTGTAACTCTAACAGGTATCGATGGCATCTCTAAAATTTCGGTTAAGGCCATTTTTAAAAGAATAACATCTATTACTGCTAATCTATCTATATCCCAATTGATTGTTTTTCCCGAAATCAATTCGCCATATTCTTTACTATGAACGATAGTTTTTCTGAATAATTGTTTAATAAAATCCAAATCGCTTTCAGGATCCGAAGTTTCTGTAGTTTTAAACAGTTCTGGAAGTGGATGATCTTCGGTATATTCTTCTTTATATTCTTCAATAAAATAGATAATCAATGATGCAACGTCGAAATAATCTTCGCCCCAATGTATATTTTTATCTTCAAAATAATTTTCAATTGCTTCGCTATCTAAAATATATCTTTTAAAAATGATAAGCATTATTTTTTTATCAGAAGCATACGGAAAGGTATCTGTCGATCTCATATACTTCTCGTAATAATTACTTTCGGTAATTATTTTGTATAAAGCTTTGAAGGTTTCTTCTTCTTCGCTCCAATTTATTTTTAGTTGATTATATTTAAGTTGGAAATGTTTGTTTTCCGAAAGTTGTTTTACAAATCTATTGTCAACAAACTTTGTGTTAGGGTTAAGTTCTTCGGGAGTAGGACGATGTTTCAGTTTATTTTCTTCCATCCTCTTACGAAAATACTCGTTGAGTTCTACAAAAATAGAGAGTTGATATATGAATAAGTCATATAAATTGTCGATACTATTCAATAGATTTCTCTCGGCAACGTCAATTCTTTCGTCTTCCGCCTGGAAAAATGAGTACAAAGATTGCAGTACTTTTATTCTTAAAATTCTTCTACTAAGCATATATATTATTACTTATTGTGCAGTAATGTTCAAACATTTTTAAAGTGCAAAATTACTAATTTAAATGATTTAAACTAACAAAAAAGGGAATTAATAATTAATAATTAATAATTAATAATTCTAAATAGTGCCTTAAGTGCCTTAAGTACTTAAAGTGCCTTAAGTTGGAAAACAATTGGCGATTTAGTGATATAGTGTTATTTGATTTAAAAGTAAAACTTTCCACTTAACTATAAGGTCAATAAGCTGGTGAAAAATAAATACAAAGAGCCATTATCAAACTAATGATAACGGCTCTTTAATTATTGTTTTCCTAGAAGTCTAAATAGATAAACTGCTAAAAGCCTATTTTCAACTTAAGGCACTTTAAGTACTTAAGGCACTTAAGGCACTTCCCCCTGCTACATTATTCTTAAGATTACTGGTACGCAGAATGGGCCTTCTGAAGTTGAATAAACTACTAACATTTTAAATTCGTATTCTAACCCACTTACGAAGCCACTTTTGCTTCCTTTGTGACTTCCCAACACTTTGCAAAAAGTCCAATCGTTAGGAGCATCATCAGAAACTTCTCTGAAAAATATTAAGTAAGAACTAGCTGCTGGATCAGCTTTTACTGTAAAATTTACATCACCTGGATTCGTACCATTTTCGGCTGTAAATACTGGGTTTACACGTGGCCCTTCTTCTTTGTTCATAATGATGTTAGAAGATTTTAGCTTAACTAAATTACCATCACAAATTCTGTTTACATAAGCTGCCTGTATTTTATAATTTTTATTTATTAATTTTCTGGCAGCTTTTAAAAGTGCTGATTTTTCAGGCGTTTTGGGCTTATCTGCCAATTTTAAATCGTATTCTACACCTGCTGCATCGTACACGGTTATTACTATATCCGGAGTTGAAAAGTTAGTGTTAGCCCTCACTCCGTTTCCTAAATTTTTGTACTGAATACTGGCATCTCCGCCTCTCATTGATGCAATATCCACTGAACCTGCTGGAACTTTTCCCATAATGTTAATTGTTTAATTAAATAAATGATTACTATTTTTAATATAAAGTATTGAATTTGTATGTGTTTGTAAATTCGATTCTGCTATTAGAACATTTGCTTCATCGAATGGTCCATTTGCTTCATCGAATAGAGCATTTGCTTCATCGAATGGTCCATTTGCTTCATCGAATAGAGCATTTGCTTCATC
>CAYRBL010000052.1:3291-5410 GCA_964422385.1 uncultured Bacteroides sp. | reverse complement strand
CATTTGCTTCATCGAATGGTCCATTTGCTTCATCGAATGGTCCATTTGCTTCATCAAATAGAGCATTAGAACAAGAAAATGCCCCAGAAGCAGAATGAAATGCCTTTTTCGACCCAAATGGGTACAATATGCCCGTAATATATGAAGAATATGTTCTCATAATTTTTTTGTTAAAAGCAGAATTATTTAGTTCTGCAGTTTTTTGTAATCTGATGTTGCTAAAAATTTTCTCGATCTGATTTGGTTTCGGAATTGTAAGTTTCTAAAATATTTAAGTAAAAACTCCCAAAATTCCTATCTAAATAAGAAGACCACAAAAGTACTAAATTAAATTTACATAGCTTGCAAGTTTTATTGTTTATTTTTAATAATAATTTTTTTTAAGTAATAATAATCACTTTTATAAGTTTAATAAGAATACAAATAATATTGTATAAAGAAGAAGAATTAAATTAAAGAAACCAATTATGAAAAATATATTTCTAACATTAATACTATCTTTTCTTTTTACTGCAAGCTATTCTCAATTTGTAAATAGTATAGCTGTAAAATCAGGAATGTCCTTTGCTACACAGCAATGGGACTACGTTTCAATAAATATTAAAAGAGATTTAACCTATAAAAATGGGTCAGTTTCGGCAATTTCTATTGCTTTTTTTAATACCAAAAACTTTAGTTTGATAACCGATTTTACTTACATCCAAAAAGGCTACAAAGAACAGGTAGCTTTTGTGGATGTAACTAATCCAGATTTAATAGTTGGGTATGGCACAATTTACGATCGTTTCGATTTTATTTCGATGAGCCCGATGTTGAAATTTAAAATAGACATTAAGTCATTTTCGCCCTATCTTATTATCGGTCCTCGCTTTGATTATTGTGTTGGTTACGTTGGTAGTAACGATTCAAAAGATATTGTAAATGGTTCGCAAAAGCCTATTTATGGTTTAAGTTCTGGTGCAGGACTTGAGTATCGTAAAAATAATTTTGCACTGCTAATAGAAGGGCAGTATTTGTATGATTTTTCGCATTTTTACAACAATAGACCACCCGGTGGAATCACCAATATCGTTATTGATAATAAATCTTATGCTATTGCTTTAGGTTTTAAATATTATTTTAAGAAAAAATAAAAAAGTATGAAAAATAAGAAAGGATATACACCCTATTTTTCAATTATTAAATAAAAAAAGCATTAAAAAAATCATAAAAAAACAAATTAAACCTATCAAAGAGGCACGCTATCTAAAATAAAAATCGTAAATTTGCATTATTAATTTTATAAATAAAATAAGGATACAAATGGAAGGGAACGAAAAGGAAAGAGTGTACTCAGTGCCAGTAAAGGCGGGCAAAAGAACTTATTTTTTTGATGTAAAAAAGACGCGACACGGCGAATTTTATCTGAATATAACCGAGAGCAAAAAGATGTTTGACAACCGTATGGGCAAATTCTTTTACGAAAAACATACTATTTTTTTATATAAAGAGGATTACGAAAAGTTTAGCAATGGACTTAATCACGTGTTGGAATGTATTGAAACAGGAGTGTTTCCGGAGCCAGAAATAGTAGAATATCCAAAATTTGAAGACGAAACAGATACAGAAACAGAAGAAAATATTTATTAATAAATAGGTAGTAAACTGATTAATATATCTCGAAAACTAAAAAGCTGTTCTTACGAATAGCTTTTTATATATTATTAATAGAATAATTCAAATAAAAAACGTACTTTTGTAAGCTGAACATTACAAATTTTCAAAACCAATATTAAATTAAACATCAGTATATTTATACTAAATAATCAATGGGAAAGATCATAGCAATAGCAAATCAAAAAGGCGGGGTAGGTAAAACTACTTCTGCAATAAATTTAAGCGCTTGTTTGGCTGTATTGGAAAAGAAAACACTTTTGATAGATGCCGACCCTCAGGCAAATGCAACTTCTGGAGTTGGATTTAACCCTCAAAATATAAAAACGAGTATTTACGAATGTATCATCGATGATATCGATCCAAAAGATATAATACTTAACACAACTACTCCTTTTTTAGACCTAATACCTGCTCATATCGACCTGGTTGGCGCCGAAATAGAAATGATAAATCTACCCAACCG
>CAYRBL010000052.1:0-3191 GCA_964422385.1 uncultured Bacteroides sp. | reverse complement strand
GACGTTAGACAACATTTTCAGCAAATGGTTTTCGAAACTTTGATCTATAGAAACACAAAATTAGGAGAAGCTCCAAGCTTTGGCGAAACTATAATAATGCACGATGCAAACTGTACGGGGGCTCTGAACTACTTGAACCTAGCCAGAGAAATACTACAGAAAAACAATATGACAAAGATCGATACAAACGATAAATTAATAGACGTTATAAATGAATCATAAAAAACAAGCTTTAGGCCGAGGCCTTAGTGCATTGCTCGCTTTGCCCGAAAACGATGAAGTGAACAATATAGAGTCGGCAAGTACTGTGGTTGGTGCTATTGCGAGTATTCCGATATCTCAAATAGAAGCAAATCCATTTCAACCAAGAACAGATTTTGAAGTTAATGCTTTAAATGAATTAGCTGAATCAATAAAACAGCAGGGAATCATTCAACCAGTTACCGTTAGGAAGACTGGACACGATAAATATCAGTTGATTTCGGGCGAAAGAAGATTTAGAGCAAGTAAAATTGCCGGTCTTGAAGAAATACCAGCTTATATTCGTATTGCTACTGATTCTCAAATGCTGGAAATGGCACTTGTTGAAAATATACAACGCGAAAATCTCAATTCTATAGAAGTAGCTTTATCATATCAAGCCCTAATTGAGGAGTGTAAACTTACTCAGGAACAACTTAGCGAAAAAGTTGGTAAAAATAGATCTACTATTACTAATTATCTTCGTTTGTTAAAACTTCCTGCTGAAGTACAGTTGGATATAAGAGACGATAAAATCTCGATGGGGCATGCAAGAGCGTTGATAAGTGTTGAAAATACCGACAAACAAATATTTTTAGTTCGTTTGATTGTTGAAAAAGATTTATCAGTAAGAGAGGTTGAAAAAATGGTAAGAGAAATTAATCAACCACCTGTTAAAGCTAAAAAGTCTGTAAAATCTTTGCCACAAGTTTATGAAAATTCAAAGAAACAACTTACCCATTTTTTCAATACTGATGTTGATATCAAGCGTAGTAAAGGAGGAAAGGGTTCAATTGTAATTACATTTACATCGGATAGAGAATTCGAAAGAATAACATCTGCTATTAATAAAGAAAAATAAATTAAAGGGTGTTCAAAAAAAATAATACTACTAAAATAAAAACATATAAGGGAAAAGTTTCACTACTTTTTCCTTTTTTATTAGTGTTATTATTTCTTTTATCAATAAATCAAACAGGCTTTTCTCAGAAAAAAGTTTCGGATACTACCTTTAAAAAGGAGATACACTCTCCTAAAAAAGCTGGTTTAATGTCGGCAATATTACCTGGTTTAGGGCAAGTTTATAATAAACAATACTGGAAAGTTCCTGTGTTGTATGCTGGTTTTGCAACGCTCACCTATTTTATTATTACAAACAAAAAATACGCAGATATCTTTAGTGCACAATATACATATAAGGTAAATAACAATATTAGCAGTATGGATCCGTCGTATGTGACGTATTCGGCCGAAAGTTTGTTAAGTTTGAGGAATTATAATGAACGTAATTACGAATTTACTATTATTTTAACTTGTGGAGTTTACTTTTTAAATATAATAGATGCGAGTGTTTACGGTCATTTGTTTTCTTTTGATGTAGGTAATGATTTATCTTTACGTGTTGAACCAGTTATCTATAATAGTTTTGGAGTGACAAATTATATTCCTTCTGGTGGACTCAAAATGAGTTTACGTTTTTAATAATTTCTAAATACAATAGTTTTGAAAATAGCATTACTTGGTTACGGAAAAATGGGCAAAGAGATAGAAAAGATTGCTCATGAAAGAGGTCATGAAGTATTTTTAAAGATAGATTCAGCTGCAGATTGGGAAACTAATTTGTTTGAATTTACCAAGGCAGATGTTGCAATAGAGTTTAGTACGCCCGAAACTGTTTTGGATAATATTGTTAAAGCCTTTTCGGCAAATGTTCCAATAGTAGTTGGATCTACAGGCTGGAATCACGAATTGCATACAATTATAAATCTTTGTAAAGAAAAAGATCAGACGTTATTTTATGCTTCTAATTTTAGTATTGGTGTTAATATTTTCTTTGAAATAAATAAGAAGTTAGCCAAACTAATGAATAAGCATCCCGAATACGAAGTGTTTATTGAAGAAGTGCATCATACACAAAAACTAGATGCTCCAAGTGGAACAGCCATTACTTTAGCCGATGATATTATTAAAAACCTTCATCGAAAAGAGAAATGGAACAACGAAATGAATGAAGAAAATGAAGCCATTGGTATAAAATCTGTGAGAGAAAGTAATGTTCCAGGCACACATATTATCACTTATGAATCGAATATTGATACCATCGAAATTAAACATTCTGCAAAGAGTCGCAGGGGTTTTGCGATGGGAGCAATGCTTGCTGCAGAGTTTATATGTGGCAAAAAAGGTGTTTATGAAATGAAAGACATCCTTTTTTAACCATTAAATATACAATATATTTTAAGCTTAGCCGTTAACCAAAATATATATTTAAAAATAAATTAAATTATGAGTATTTTCGCAGTATTGTCTCTATTGTTTTTCATCCTAACCATTGTAGGTTTGTGGAAAATGTTCGAAAAAGCAGCTTATCCAGGATGGATTGTTTTAATTCCTTTCTATAATTTCTATATTTGGTTAAAGATAATTAAGAAACCTTTGTGGTGGTATATCTTTATAATAATACCTTTTATCAATGTTTTTACAGTGATGTTAATGATTGTAGAATTGGTAAAATGTTTTAAGAAATATGGACTATTCGAACAAGCAATAAGTGTAATTGTACCTTTCTTTTATTTACCATATATTGGTTTTAACAAAAAAGATGCATATCTAAATCCAGATAACAGACCAGTTATTAAGAAAACTGCAGTTCGCGAATGGGCTGATGCTATTATTTTTGCAGTTATTGCCGCTACAATTATCCGTACTTTCTTAATCGAAGCATATACCATCCCAACTTCTTCAATGGAGAAATCATTATTGGTTGGCGATTTTCTTTTTGTTAGCAAGATTAGTTATGGTCCTAAGGTGCCTAACACCCCATTGTCTTTTCCGTTTGCGCATCACACATTGCCCTTAACTGCCACTGCAAAATCATATTTAGAATGGATTAGTTTGCCTTATTATCGTTTTCCAGGGCTTACAACTATTAAGAATAACGATGTAGTTGT
>CAYRBL010000051.1:0-13258 GCA_964422385.1 uncultured Bacteroides sp. | reverse complement strand
GTCGACATGTATTCGTCAACTGATTTGTATGTTATTTTTGTTTCCATTATTAAGTGTTTTAATTATAAAAAAATTTATTCATTCTATTGTTTCCTTTCTATTGTAATAAATAAAAGACCAGATAAGCCCAACAATAAATGGGATTGTAAGTATTAATATAAAGAAAAAATCGCTGCCAAAACGATCATTATATTTAAGTCTGTAAATTATATCATGTATTAAAATAAAAACTAAAGGACTTAATGGAACTAGAAACCAGGAAAGGAAATTTAAAAAAGTATTTGTCTTTATCTTTTCTTTTAAATTTAAAAAGATTGTTAAGCAAAACAGGCACATCAGTATAGAAAATACAAAAGTAATTAGCATTACAAGTAGCGTAACTGCACCACCCGTTAGCCATTCGCATTTATAATTATTGTTTTCGATAACTGAATAAATAAAGCAAGCCACAATAACAAATATTGATGGGTAAATAGCTGCGATACGATATACTTTATTTAAACTTTTCATTGGTTATAAATAAAAAATTATTAAAAGAAATAATAAAATGGAAACAGTCTTCATTATGATAATTTTTGTTTATAAAATAGTTTGTAAAAGTAGCAATTTATCCAATACAAACTCACAAATATTATTTTAATTTATACCCAAACAAATGAGCTCATACTTCCTTTAATTTAATTTAATTTTATGCTTGTTTATATCATATTATTTAGTAATTTTGTAACCATTGTGTAAGGTTAAGCAATATGGTTATGAATGAATATTTAACATTGTCAGAAGCGTCTGAATTATTAGGCAAAAGCAAAGAAACTCTTAGGAGATGGGACAGAGAAGGTAAATTATCTGCTGTTAGAGAACCTGTGAGTAATTATAGAGTCTATAGAAAAGAACAAGTTGAATTATTATTTGGTGATTTTTTATCAATAGATATAGTGCCAGAGGTTTCAAATTATGTTAAACCTGAAAATGATTATTCAGTAATCGAACTATTCGCCGGAGCAGGTGGTTTGGCTGTTGGTATGGAAAAAGCAGGATTAAAATGTGTAACATTAAATGAAATTGATAAATGGGCTTGTCAAACCTTACGAAAAAACCGTCCTAATTGGAAAGTTTTGGAGGGTGATGTTAAAACTTTTGACTTTTCAGAATATTACAACAAAGTAGATGTTGTTACAGGAGGTTTCCCTTGTCAGGCTTTTAGTTATGCAGGTAAGAAATTAGGGTTAAATGATGCAAGAGGAACCCTTTTTTATGAGTTTGCCAGAGTGGTTAAAGAAGTTAATCCTCCAATTTGCATTGGTGAAAATGTTCGTGGTTTATTGAGTCACGAAAATGGAAAAACTTTACAAGGAATGCTTTCTATATTGGATGAGATTGGATACAATGTTGTTCCTGTTCAGGTTTTAAAAGCAATAAATTATAAAGTACCGCAAAAGAGAGAACGAATAATTTTGGTTGGTATAAGAAAAGATATCGATCTTAAGTATGAATATCCAAAGCCATACAAGAGGATTTATAACTTGGAGGATGCATTGAAAAAAGGTGATTTATTTAATTGCGATGTCCCAAAATCACAAGGTGCAACTTATCCTAAAAAAAAGAAAGAAGTACTAGATTTAGTTCCACCAAAAGGTTATTGGAGAGACTTACCTTTAGATATTCAAAAAGAATTTTTAGGAGGTAGCTTTTTCTTAGAAGGGGGCAAAACAGGTATAGCCAGAAGAATTGGTTGGGACGAACCTTGTTTGACTTTAACTTGCAGTCCTGCTCAAAAACAAACCGAAAGATGTCATCCTAATGAAACACGCCCATTTACTGTTCGTGAATATGCCCGTATTCAAACATTCCCCGATGATTGGGAATTTGAAGGTTCCGTATCTCAACAATATAAACAAATAGGGAATGCAGTTCCTGTAAACTTAGGTTGTGAAGTTGGTTATTCTATTGTTAATTTTCTTAATCAATATTATTCAAAACTAAAAATGGAATAAAGGAGATATTCTGATCTCTTCAGCCAATTCTTTGCACCCTATATTTAATAAATCTTTTGTGTCAAGATTATTTATACATATATGTAATGCAGCTACTAAACCTTCATAGAAATTAGGGAACCCAGTAATCCTATGCCAAAAGTCTTTGCCAATAATTACAGGATGTGTCTTGTCAATTTCTTTGTAATGCATACTTAATTCCAAACTTTCACCATATACAACGCCTACAATAAAATCAGTATTATTAATATCTTTAAATGCATTGTTTGTTCTAGCAAGTTGAATTGTAGTTGTAAACTTTTTAATTAATGGCTGTACATCTTCCGAATTAATTGTATTTGGTCCAGATTTTAGTTGACACCATTTCTTTCTTCCATCAATTTTATCTGTAAATTCAATATCCATTCCTTTTATAAGAGATCCGTTTGCAATCTTTAATTCTACAAACATACTTTGAATCCTAGTACCAAAAGATGTATTTATAGAAGTCCCCAATACTCTTGGATAAAAGAGTGCTTTTGCAACTCCTTCGGGTGTGTAATTGCCGTCTAATATTTTTGAAAGATACTTAACTACAATTGGATTTATATTATATGATTTAAGTTTAGAATGAACTTTAAGTGCTGCGTTAATATGATTTTCGAAAATATAAGTTTCAAAATAAGCTACTATTTCTTTTATTAATTCTGTTTCTTCCATTACATTTTATTATTATAACACTAATGATGTTTAGTAAAATTATTAGTCTTTATTATGTGATTTAAATTCTTTACAAAAGTACTTATTTATTTATTACAAATCACTACTATGTAAAATATAATTCTTATTTGTTTATACTAGTTTCAATCGTTAATAAAATCTTAATTAAAGAAACCTTCCCAAAAAGCATCATCCTTTTCAGAATTAACTTTCATTTTCTTTAGCACTAAAGTTTCTTTCCCTTTCTCGAAATCCACGTTCTCGTAATACTCCAATATTTGCTCATCTTCTTCGGATTGGTCGCCCTCTTTTAACGTTAATTCTACAAATTTCTTAGTTAAAAGCATCCCATTCTTCCAGCCAAGCACTGTTCGTAAAGAAGGCATATACCAACTTCCTTCATAAGTTACATAAATTTCTTTCTTCTCTTTATTTACGGAATCAATGGTGCTGTAGTTGCCCGCATTGTAAACTTTATTCGTTTTTTTATCGTAAGCATACACTTCTTTCCAACTATTGCCATTCATATTCGGACAAGTTGTAAATATTATTTCATCAATAGAATCTGCATTCAAATCATCAGTTTCCATCCCTTCGAACCATTCATTTTCCAAATCGTTTGCACTATAAAGTTCCTTATATTCGCCTTTAATCTTCTCATAAAAATAAACACCTTTCCCGTAAGGATTCCTCAACAACGCCATCTTCTTACCTACTTTAAAGAAATCGCCAGTCGTTATATAATAATTATCATACCTAAATTCTGATTTAAGATACCTTTTCTTTCCGGATTTTAAAAGTGCCAATCCGCGTTTCAAAAAGGTGTCGTCACTCAACCAAAACTCCCAGCTTAAATGGTATTCTATCGTATCTTTTGAGTCTTTATAAATAAGAATAGGGAATTTTATTTCTTTAATAAAGTTTGCGAGAATGGGCTTAAGTTTTTTATTGGCCCTAATTTCGTTTTCTGTTATTTTCCCCTGTTGATTAATCGTTAATTTTATTTCAATTTTATCATCTTTAAGACTAATATACTTCTCGTAGCAATGAATCAAACTATCGTAATTAAGGTTTAAAACTTCAGGAAACTCTAGGTATTTATCGTAATGCTTACTTTTGGTTTGAATTTTATAAATATCTTTCTCATTATATAAATTATTTTTACAGGCATCAGCAAAGAAATCTATAAGAATACTATCATTTTTTAGCTCATCAAAGACTTCGCTCCACGCAATAAAGCTCACTTCAAAATATCCTAAATGTTCGAAGATTTTAAGTGTTAGTTCCATATCTTTTGTTCCAAAAGCAGTGATATGATACCAGCGATATTTCCCATAACCATAAATACTATCTGTTGTACTTTGCTCATAAAACATATACTTAGCAACTCCAAATTTGCTTTCCATAAAGGAAATCAATTTCCGGTAATCCTTAAAAGTATTTACGATTAAAGTAATGCACCTATTATTAAAACTCTTTTCGAGCATAATAGAATCCACCTCATCGTTGAGATAAATAATGCTATCGTTAGTTTGTGGGATATTTTTTTTATGAATGTATCTTGTAACACCTTTTAAATTGCCGTTCTTAATAGGAATAGTAAGCACTTGTTTAGCGAAGGCTATTTTTAAAATAAAGACTAAACTAATTATTAATAAAACATATTTTCTCATATTAAATAAGCTCAAATTTTCGGTAAAAGTAATTATTTATATGATACAAATTAGAATTATTTCTAAATAAATTCTTACTAAAAATAAAGTTTGAACTATGCTGCAAATATGATTGATTAGGATTTTAAAATAAAGCTCTAATTAAACGATTGCATATCCTGCAAACGTTTGTAAATTCCATTAGCAGCAATCAAAGTTTGATGGTTGCCTCGTTCGACGATTATACCTTTTTCTAAAACTATAATTTCATCCATATTTTTGATAGTCGACAAACGATGCGCAATAGCAATGGTGGTGCGTCCTTTCATTAATTTATCTAACGCATCCTGAACCAAACGTTCGGACTCGGTATCTAAAGCCGAAGTGGCCTCATCCAGAATAAGAATTGGAGGATTTTTGAGAACTGCACGGGCAATACTAATACGCTGACGTTGTCCGCCCGAAAGCTTTCCTCCCCTATCGCCAATATTGGTGTGATAGCCGTCTTGCATCTCGATAATAAACTGGTGCGCATTAGCTATCTTAGCAGCATTTACAACATCTGCCTCGGTAACATTATTAATACCAAAAGCAATATTATTAAAAATAGTATCATTAAATAAAATAGTATCCTGCGAAACTATTCCCGTAAGGGCTCTAATATCGTCGATAATATAATCGGTAATCGGGATGCCATCGATGAGCAAAGCGCCGGCAGTGCAATCGTAAAACCGAGGAATAAGATCGACCATCGTAGACTTGCCGGCACCCGAAGGGCCAACAATAGCAATGGATTTGCCCTTTGGTATCTTAAAATTTAGCTTGTTCAAAACAACAGTATCCCCATCATAAGCAAAGGAAAGATCTTTATATTCTATCGCATTTTTAAATTCTTTAAGCGCAACAGCATTCTTTTTTTCCTCAATAAGCTCATCGGCATCCATTATAAATTTAATTCTATCGATGGCAGCTTTTCCTTTTTGTATCGAATAATATGAAGTAGTTAGGTTTTTAGCAGGGTTGATTATCTGTGTAAAAATGGTAAGATACGTAATAAAAGTGGCCGCGTTAAGCTCCGATTTGCCACCCAAAATCAAACTGCCACCATAAAGCAGAATAATCATCACAAAAGTAGTCCCAAGGAACTCGCTCATAGGCGACGCCATGTCCACGCGACGATATATACTATTTTTTAATTTAGTATAAATCGTATTGCTTTCCTTAAATTTATTATCTGAAAAATCGATTGCATTAAAGCCTTTAATAACCCTTAAACCCGACAAAGTTTCCTCTATAGTTGAGAGTAATGAACCCGTTTGGGCCTGCAATTCGGGAGCCATTCTCTTTAGTTTTTTGGAAACGCTTACCAATACCAAAGCCGCTATTGGCAATAGAATTAGCACAAATAGGGTGAGTTTATAATTGATGATAAAAATTGCTGCTAAGTAAAATAAAACAGTTATTAATTGTATAAAAAACATCTGTAGCGATTTCAAAATCGACTCGTCGAGGTCTTGCACATCGTTGGTGATACGCGAAATGATATCTCCTTTTTTATTGTGTCGGTAAAAGCTTAAAGGAAGTATCAGCATTTTTAGATAAATATCGTTGCGAATCTTCATTAGCACACCGTTGCGAACTGGTGCGAGGATATAACTGCTTAAATAAAGGAAGGCGTTTTTAACAAAAAACAAAATCAAAGCTGCAAGTGAAATATAAAATAAAGCCATAGTTTTGCCCTGCGATTCGATAACCTTTGTCATCATATATTCGGTATTGTTGAGCACCGCTTGTGAGCTGAATTCGAAGGGAACAGCCTTGGTAACCTTCTCCATTTTGTCGAACAACAACAAAAGAAATGGTGCCAGCATCGACAACGAAAATACCGAAAAAATAACCGAGAACAAGCTTAGTAAAATACTAGCTACGACGGGGGCTACGTACGATTTAAGATATATAAAGATGAAGCTAAGTTTCTTCATTTATTGTTTATTAAAAATGCCAACGTAGTTTTGAGGTGTTATTTGCTTTAGTTCCGCTTTTATTTCGTCCGAAAGATTTAAACCCTCAATAAATACTTGCATCGTTTCTTTTGTAATCTTTTGATTGGTGCGGGTTAGATCTTTCAAAGCCTCGTAAGGGTTTGGATATGCTTCCCTCCTCAAAATTGTTTGGATGGCTTCGGCAACTACAGCCCAATTATTTTCCAAATCTTTATTGATGGCCTCTTCATTTAAAATTAATTTATTTAAACCTCTTATCAACGATTTCAAACCTATAATAGTATGCGCAAAAGGAACGCCAATGTTGCGACAAACGGTCGAATCGGTCAAATCTCTTTGCAATCTCGAGATAGGAAGTTTGGCCGAAAGATGTTCGAAAAGGGCATTGGCAATACCAAAATTGCCTTCCGCATTTTCGAAATCAATTGGATTTACTTTATGAGGCATCGCCGACGAACCAACCTCGCCAGCCTTTAGTTGCTGCTTGAAATAGTCCATCGAAATATAGGTCCAGCAATCCCTGCAAAGGTCGATTAAGATAGTATTTATGCGTTTGTAGCAATCAAACAAGGCCGCCAAATTATCATAATGCTCAATTTGTGTAGTCGTTTGCAAACGGTCTAAACCTAAAGTATCATTCACAAAATTATTAGCAAAATCAACCCAATCAATTTGTGGATATGCCACGTGATGTGCATTAAAATTTCCTGTAGCACCGCCAAATTTAGCTGAAAATGGGATGGTGATAAAATTAGAAAGCTGATTGAGGATACGCTCGAAGAACACATTAAATTCTTTTCCCAACAAAGTTGGTGAAGCAGGCTGGCCGTGGGTACGTGCAAGCATAGGCACATCAGCCCAGGCCACTATCTTTTCATTCAAAACAACAATAAGCTCATTCATGGCCACTGTCATCAGCTGTTCGTGGGCTTCTTTTATCGATAAAGGTTGTGCAGTATTATTAATATCTTGCGAGGTTAAGCCAAAATGCACAAACTCTTTATAAGCATCCAAACCTAAGTTATCAAAATGTTTTTTGATGAAATATTCGACAGCTTTCACATCGTGATTGGTTGTTTTTTCAATATCTTTAACCAATAAAGCATCCTCGTCGGTAAAACGGGTATATATCTCACGTAGATTATGGTATATATTTTTGTTGAAGTTAGCAAGTTGAGGCAAAGGGAGCTCACATAAAGCAATAAAATATTCAATTTCGACCTGCACCCTGTATCGGATCAGTGATTTTTCGGAAAAAAAATTGGCCAAGGCAGCAGTTTGTTTGCTATACCTGCCATCAACAGGCGAAATTGCATTTAATGGAAATAAATCCTTCATAAGATATAAATTTAATCAGTTTACAAAATTAATATAATTAATCGATATGGGATACATTATATATTATATTAACAAAAAAGATATGTTAGGATTTATAAATTCTTAATTATTCCCTTCACTTTTGTTTCCTTTATTATATATTCCGGGGTCGTTTATAATACCAAAGTCGAGTATTTTAATGCGCCAGTCTTTATTATTTATTTTAAGTTTTTTGGTGTCGAAAAGTTTAAATATGATGCCCGCTCCAAGCATAACCCCACTAATTTTAAGTGCATTTTTTCTCAAAATAGGCGTATCATTATTTATAAAACCATTTAATGCATCTATACTCGTATAAGCAATTCCACCCGTGATGCCGAGCGCCGAAAAGTCTTGCAAAAGCCTTCTGTTGGCATACACATTTTTAATATCTCTTATTTTTATTGTAAAATAATTAATCACAACAGTAGTATCTGTTATAAGAATAATATGACCATCAATCCTTAAACCTTCAATAGTTTTGATTTTTATAGTGCTTCCAACGGTATATTTTATATTATTTATGGTTCCGGGTTTCTCCACAACTAATATTTTTTGTGAAAAAACACTCATATTAATAAATAAAAAAAACATTGTTAGGTACTGTAATTTAATTGCTTTCATAATAAAAGTGTATTTATAAATAATTAACTAGAATAATGTTGTAAATATAGCTTATTTTTGCATTAAAGTTTAAAACTAATGCAAAAAAATATTTCTCATATAAATCATTTTATTTTAAACCTTATTTATAAGATAAATTTTAAGAAAACGATAGTGGTAACAGCTATTGTTTTTAGTAGCTTTTTGATAATTGTACTTCTATTTAGAGGGGCTATTGCGAGAGAATTATTAAATAAAAAAGTTGATAATTTCAACAAACATTACAATGCCGAATTAAAGGTTGGCGACTTTCATTTTAGTGGATTGTCGGCAATCGAAATAAGTAATATCTCTTTAAAACCTGTTGATAGGGATACTCTGCTTACTATTGGTTCGGTGTATGCAAAGCTGGATTTCTGGAAACTTTTAATTTTTAAAGTTGCTTTAACCGATTTCGAATTGATAAATGCAAACATCACTTTGCTTAAAGTAGGGCCGCTTAATAATTGGGATTTCTTATTAAAAAAAGAAAAAGATAGTTTAGATGACAATTCTATTATTTCTGATAAAAATTATGCTTTAAAAATTGATAAGATTCTGGATGCTGTTTTTAATAAAATACCTTCCAATATCAAGATACTTCAATTTAATATTAATGCCAATCTCGATAATTATAATGTGATGGTGATGCTGCCCGAGCTCACGATTAACGAGCATATTTTTAATACAAATATTTTTATTAAAGAAAAAGAAAAGGAGTCGAAATGGGTGTTTGCAGGATATTTGAATCCTAAAGATAATAAAGCAGATTTTAAAGTGTATTCTTCTGATAAAAATAAAGCAAGTTTGCCTTTTATCACCCATCAATGGAATTGGATGTTTGCTTTTGATACCATAAGATTTAATTTCTTAGACAATCAATTATCTCATAGTATAACATCGTTACAAGGTACGGCGGCAGTAAGTGGTCTTGTGATTAATCATCCCCGAATAGCTACTGAAGATGTTTTTTTAAACAATGCATCTCTGGATTATAAAGTAAATGTGGGCGAAGATTATTTTGAGCTTGATAGTACGTCCTTAATCGTTTTCAATAAACTTTCAATAAATCCTTATATATGCTATCGTCCAAGCCCTACGCGCCAACTTACTTTAAAAATACATAAGGATAAATTTCCTTCGATGGATCTTTTTCAATCCTTGCCAAAAGGTTTATTTTCGAATTTGGAGGGGATACAAACTAAAGGGGATTTTTCGTATAATCTGGACTTCTTTGTGGATATAGATAATCCGGATTCTATCGCTTTTGAATCCGATTTGAAAAGATATCGTTTCTTTATCGAGAAGTATGGCAACACTAATTTTACAAAGATCAACGAGCCATTTTTATATACAGCTTACGAAAAAGGTGAACCCGTACGTTCTTTTGTTGTGGGACCCGAAAATCCAAATTTCAGATACCTTAATCAGATATCCGATTATTTAAAAAATTCAATACTTATATCCGAAGATGCAGGATTTTTCTGGCATCGCGGTTTTTTGCCCGAATCTTTTAAGGAATCCATTACTAAAAATATTAAAACAAAAAGATTTGCCCGAGGAGGAAGTACGATTAGTATGCAATTGGTAAAAAATGTTTTTCTGAACAGAAATAAAACTGTTGCACGCAAGTTGGAGGAAGCTTTGATAGTTTGGCTAATTGAAAACAACGGACTGTCGAATAAACAAAGGATGTATGAGGTGTATTTAAATATTATTGAGTGGGGTCCGAATGTATATGGAGCCAATGAAGCTGCAAAATTTTATTTTAATAAAGATGCGGCACATCTTAGCTTGTCAGAATCTTTATTTTTAGCTAGTCTCATACCACATCCCAAGTGGTTTAGGTATTCATTTGATGAAAATGGTAATTTAAAACCTTTTCTTGCTAATTATTTTTCTTTTGCCTCAAACAGACTTTTAAAAAAAGAAATGATAAATCAGCAGGACTATGATAATCTTCGCCCAAACGTTGATGCTAAAGGCCCTGCAAAAAGATTAATCCTAAAAACAGACTCAATTCCTGTGGAAAATGAAGAGATTCAAAATAATTTTTAAAAAATAATTTTCTATATCAAAATAAATGTATAATTTTGCAGTCTCAAATGAGGAATAATTGAGCGATGGTGTAACGGCAGCACTACAGTTTTTGGAGCTGTTTGTCCAGGTTCGAATCCTGGTCGCTCAACTATAGAAAAAGAGTCCTTTCAAAGCAATTTGGAAGGACTTTTTTCTTTTTAAGCTTTCTTATTATGATATTATTAAACCTTTGCAGGTTTTATAATATCATAAACATTAAAAATAAAACCCAAATAATAAACATCACAAAAATTATTCTTATCATAAATAAAAAAAAGAAAACAGAGCTGAATAAGCGTGTGATTGTTATTTTTATTTAAATAAAATACCGTTTTAAATTAAAATACGTTCTTAATCGTATTATTTAAACTTAGATTTGATTTAATTTTTTACTTTTGTAAAGCATTTTGCACATAAAATAAAACGATGAAAACATACCTTAGCATACTTCTATTTATGATGGTTTTTCTGAGCACAAATGCTCAGGATACTACCGGCTACACTAAGTTTTACTATGAAAATGGTATTGTTTCGAGCGAAGGCATTATGAGGGATGGCAAGCCTGATGGCTATTGGAAAACCTATAATTCGAAGGGGATTCTTACTTCCGAAGGCAACAGAAAGAACTTTGAACTGGATAGTATTTGGAAGTTTTATAACGAGAATGCAAAGCTTACCATTGTTTGTAATTATAAAAATGGGAAGAAGAATGGTATTCGCAAAAGCTATTTCGACACCGAAACTATCGAGGAAAATTATGTAAATGATATCAAAAGTGGTACTACTAAATATTATTTTCCCGATGGCAAGCTTTCCAAAATAATTAATTTCGAAAATGGATTGGAGCAGGGTATTTCTAAAGAATATTCTAACGATGGCACCATCATTTCGCTGATTGAATATAAAAAGGGGATGATTGTAAGTAGGGAGTATATCAATAGGAAAGACAAAAGTGGATTGAAGCAGGGGCCGTGGAAATTTTATTATGAAAATGGCAATTTAAAGCTCGAAGGAAGCTATGTAAATGATAAAAGATATGGTTTTTTTAAGGAATATGCCGAAGATGGAAATCTGTTGACAATTGAGAAATATATTAACGACGAATTGCAAAAAGATGTGCCCGAACTTAGGAAACTAGAGGTAAAAACTGATTATTATCCCAATGGAAAGGTTAAAATTGTTGGTAGTTTTAATAATGGAGTGCCCGAGGGATTGCGAAGGGTGTATAAGGATGACGGAACTATAGATCAGTGTTATTTGTATAAAGAAGGCGAAATAGTTGCCAAAGGAATTGTGGATGATAATGGGGCAAAGCAAAGCGATTGGGTTGAATATTACGATAACAAAACCAAGAAAGCTGAAGGTAAGTATCAGGACGGTAAAAAGGTGGGATACTGGAAATATTACCATAGAAATGGCAAAATAGAGCAGGAAGGATTGTACAATTCGAAGGGAAAGTACGAAGGCGAGTGGAAATGGTTTTACGATACGGGTCGTAAGTTGGTGGTACAAAACTATGCAGAAGGAGTTGAAGAAGGGCAATATATAGAGTACGACGATACCGGAATTGTTATTATGAAAGGGGTATATCAGGAGGGATTAGAGACTGGGTTTTGGTATTATCAAATAAATAACTACATACAACAGGGCAAGTACGTTGAGGGCAAAAGAGACGGTGTTTGGAAAGAGTTTTATCAAGATGGAAAGATAAAATTTCAGGGTAGTTTTATAGAAGATAATCCAAATGGAAAACATAGTTTTTATTGGGAAAATGGCAAGGTAAAAGTAGAAGGCACTTACGTAATGGGCAAGCGCGAAGGCGAGTGGAAGCATTATGATGAGTATGGCAATTTGTTTTTGCGGGTATTTTACAAAGATGGGATTGAGATAAAATACGATAATGTCATAATAGAAGGCGGCAATTAAAATCACTTTGCATAATTTATTTTTAAAAAAGTTGCAATAAATCTTATTTTGCATCTCTGTAAATCCTTTTTCAGGATTTAAAAATTGAATTAAATTTTATTTTTATAAAAAAAAAGCATCCACACCTATATTTATAGGAATGCTAAGGATGTCTATTTTTATTAATTTTGGTATGATGTTCATATTATGGCTGGTAAAAGCTATAATATGATAAAAGAAGCGCTTTTGACAAATCCCCAGCGACGATAATTAAAAAATATTCGCTTCTGGCAAAATGCCAGAAGGACTTATTTTATTATTTTCGCTTCTGGTATTTCCCCAGTGGGACAATTAATATAATTTTCTCCTCTGGGGAAACGCCAGAAAGGAATTTTAAATAATTTTCGCTTCTGGTAAAACCCCAGAAAGGGTTTTTAAATAATTTTCGTCTCTTGTAAAGTGCCAGAAACGGTATTTTAAGGAAATTTGCCAGTGGCAAAATGCCAAAAAGGTATGTTTTTAAAATATTGTTTTTAAAAAAAAGCCAAAATAGGATATTAATGGAGATGGTATTTTAATAGAAGGCTGCAATTAAAATCGCTTTGGTTTATTTATTTTTATTAAAGATGCAATAAACCCTATTTTGCAACTCTGTTAATCCTTTTTCAGGATTTAAAAATTGCATATAATTTTATTTTTATAAAAAAGAAAGCATCCACACCAATAATATTAGGATTGCTAAGGATGTATTTTTTTATTATTTTTGGTATGATGTTCATATTATGGTTGGTAAAAACTATAATATGATAAAAGAAGCGATTTTGACAAATCCACAGCGAGGGTTTTGATTTCAAATTGCTCTCTGTGGATGCCACAGCGAGGGTTTTGATTTCAAATTGTCCTCTGTGGATGCCACAGAAAGGGTTTT
>CAYRBL010000050.1:11089-13299 GCA_964422385.1 uncultured Bacteroides sp. | reverse complement strand
TTTATCGATAGTTTGGTTACCGCTTCTTATAAAAAAGGTATGTTTAACGGTACTATTCTTGTTGCCGAAAAGGGCAAAATTCTTTATGAAGGCGCTTTTGGTTATTCCGATCTTAAAACTAAAGACACTTTAAATGTAAGAACTCCCTTCCAACTTGCTTCTGTTTCCAAGATGTTCACTGCCGCTGCCATTATGCTGTTGCATGATAAAGGCAAGCTGAATTATGATGATCCTATTAAGAAATATCTTCCCGATATGCCCGGGGATGGCATTACCATCCGAAATTTATTGAATCATCGTTCGGGTTTGCAAAATTACATTTATGTTGCCGACCATTACTGGAACAAAACAAAGGTGCTTACCAACAATGATATTCCATTGCTGTTTAAAGTTTACAAAATTCAGCCCTACTTTAAACCCGGGGCTCGTTTTCAATACTGTAATACCAATTATGCTTTGCTTGCTTTGATAGTTGAAAAGATTTCCAAGACTTCTTTTACAGAGTTTATGAAGGCAAATATTTTCGATCCTTTAGGTATGAAGGACTCCTATATATATAGTAAAACCGCCGATAATTTTATTCCGGGGAGCGCTAAAGGTTTTTCTTTTTATTTTAGAGGAAGAGCATTTAAGGAAGAAATTCCCGACTATCTGGATGGTGTTACCGGGGATAAGGATATGTTTTCGAGCGTTCGGGATATGTTTTTATTCGATCAATCCTTATATGATTGCACTATCTTAAAAGCATCAACGATTGCCGAAGCTTTTACTGCCGATCCTAATGATAAAGGGAAGCGTAAGAAATATGGTTTTGGATGGCGTTTGCGTATTAGTGATGATGAGCGTCAGGAGGTATATCATTATGGTTGGTGGCATGGTTTCCGTACTTATTTTGTAAGAGAGCTTTCGGATAAGCTTACTATAATCTCTTTGAATAATCGTTCCAACGTTCATATCAATGCTATTCTTTGTAAGATTTTATGGTACCCTTACGGGGATGTTGCTGCTAAGGGTGGCAAACAAAGAAAGAATATCGACGATGAAAACGAAGATAGTTCTGAGGAAGGCTTATAACTGGGGAGAGTGCCTTAAGTGCCTTAAGTACTTAGAGTGCCTTAAGTTAATAATATATTTTCCTTTTTAAAAGAACACAATTTTATAAATAATAAAAAAATGAAATCTCCTCCTTATTTAAAACCTGGTGACAAAATAGCTATTGTGGCTCCTGCCCGAAAGATTTCGAGGGAGGAACTTCAGCCTGCTGTTGATATGTTGAAGTCGTGGGGCTATGAGGTGGTATTTGGAGCTAATCTCTTTAAAGAAGCTAATCAATTTTCAGGTTCAGATGAGGAGCGTGCTTTGGATTTTCAGTATGCTTTGGATGCCGCTGATATCAAAGCTATATTGTGTGCTCGCGGTGGTTATGGTGCTTTGCGTATCATTGACAACTTAGATTTTACTACTTTCGTTAAGCATCCTAAGTGGATTATCGGTTATAGCGACGTTACTGTTTTGCATTCGCATATTCATAAAAATTATGCTATAGAAACACTGCATGCTACTATGCCTATTAACTTTCCTAAGGATGGTGCGATCAACGATTCTTTGTCTTCTTTGCGCAAAGCGATATATGGAGAAGCGTTAAATTATGAAATAAAAAAACATCCTTTTAATAGAAAAGGTGTTGCCAAAGGCGAACTATGCGGTGGTAATCTCTCAATTTTATATGCCCTTTCTGCTTCCGTTTCGGATATAAATACAGATGGTAAAATCTTATTTATAGAAGACCTCGATGAGTATTTGTATCATATAGATCGTATGATGCTTAACCTAAAGCGTAGTGGAAAGCTATCTAATTTGGCAGGACTGATAGTAGGTGGCATGAGCGAGATGAGAGACAATACTATCCCTTTTGGCAAAACAGCAGAAGAGATAATAGCTGAAGCTGTTGCCGAGTATAACTATCCTGTTTGTTTTGATTTCCCAGCCGGACATATTTCGAATAACAATGCCTTGATTATGGGCAGAAATGTTTATTTGAATGTGGACGATACTGTTGTTTTAAACTTCGATTTATAAATTAATAATCCATATAACATGGCTGAACACAATGAACTGGGAGCTTTGGGAGAAAAGTTCGCAGTAGCTTATTTAAAAGAAAACGGCTACGAGGTACTTGAAACCAATTGGCGTTCGGGTCAGTTGGAGCT
>CAYRBL010000050.1:0-10989 GCA_964422385.1 uncultured Bacteroides sp. | reverse complement strand
GCTTTTTATGCACGATTATAAGTTGCTTTTTGTAGTTAAGATTATGATACTTGCTTAATTCTTTTTTAAAGGAGTTCCAATACTATATGCTTTATTAGTTTCCTATTGTAGGTGTAAGTTATGTGCACTTTCTTATCTTTGGTTTCTATGATAGCAGGATACGAAAACTCCCCTTCCTTTTCATTTTCTAATACCGCTATCACATCCCAGTCAATGCCGTCTTTCGAGATAGCTACATTAAGCTTATTCCGGCCAACTACCCATTCCTCGCCTGCTTCCATCGGATTATAAACCAACATAAACATACCATTACTCAAGCTTACAGCATCAATTCCCGAGTTGGGATTGGGCATATTTGTCCACATAAGTTTGCTCCAACTTTTACCTCCATCATACGACCACGATTGCACAATATGGTTTTGATTACTTCTACATAATAGCTGCAATTTATCAGCAGAGTGCATCAATATACTTGGTTGGATCACCTTAATATCTCCAGAAGCTTCTACTTGTGTTTTATTCCAGGTCTTGCCTTCATCCGAAGTACGCTCGATATGTACAGTCCATTTATCTCCTTTTTCAATGCTTGAGGGGCACAGAAGAGTGCCGTCCTTTAAAGCTATTGGTTTGTTTTTGATAGGTCCCAGGAAACCTTCGGGTAATTCTTGTTCTTCCGACCAAGTTTTTCCTTCATCAGTTGATACTTTATACATCCCCCACCAGGATTGAGGGTTTTTGCCTATTTTATAAAATAAAAATAACTTACCATTAGCGTTTCTAAACAACACTGGATTCCAGCAAGCTTCTCTTCCAACTCTGTTTTCGTTTCCTTCGGCAGCTATCTTAGGCACACTCCATTTACCTTTATGGTAAAAAGAAATCCATATACTAACATCAGTAGCACCTTCGTACGAACCGCCAAACCATGCCGAAAGTAAGCTTCCATCTTTTAACTCAACAATAGTGGAGGCGTGGCATTGCTTGAAGGATGCAGTTTCGAAAATAAATTCGGAAGTTATTATAGGGTTATGCTTCATTTTTGTTTGAGAATATCCAAAGAAAGTATTGCCCAGTAGCACTATTAAAAGGATGCTTATCGTTCTTATGTTTTTCATAAATAAAGGAATTTTTAATGGAGCAAAAGTACGCATATTCTTTAGAATCCCTCTAATATTTTATCATAATAATATAATGTTTTATAATACTCAAAAGTATTTTTATAAAACTATTTTAAATTATTTTTATAAAAATGCCTTAAAAGACAATAGATTTTCATACTTTTGTTGCATAATTAAAAAGAATGCTAAAAAAAGAACCTTTTCTATTACGATTCCCACCTTATCTCAAACTAATGAGCTTGATTGTTATTATAATTATCTGCTTATTTATATTTAATTTATTAGGCTTTGGAATTTCAATGTTAATATGGGGGAAGGATGGAATATCGACTGCCAATATTAGTTTTGCGAAGTTTATGCAGATCGTTAATGAGCTTGGAGTATTTATTTTTCCTGTAATATTATTTGCATATTTAGCCAATAAGGACGTAAAAAGGTATCTAAAAATAGGTCGCAAGCCTAAGATGTTTTCTTTGTTTACCGCTGTATTATTAATGTATGTTTCCATCCCGCTAACTGTTTGGTTGACCTCCATAAATGAGGCTATGCACTTGCCTTCGTTTATGGCAGGCATCGAAAACTGGATGCAGGCACAACAAAAAGCGAACGATTTACTTTCTGATAATTTTCTGAAGGATACCAGCAAATCCGGACTCTTAATTAATATTATTATGATAGCAATTTTGCCTGCTATTGGCGAAGAATTGTTGTTTAGGGGCGCACTTATTAAGCTATTCAAGAGTTGGTTTCACAATGTGCATATAGCTATAATTATTACAGCTATAATCTTTAGTGCTATTCACATCCAATTCTTTGGCTTCTTCCCTCGCTTGGTTTTAGGTATAATATTAGGTTATCTTTTTGTATATTCCCGCAACTTATGGGTGCCAATTACTGCCCATTTAGTCAACAATGCCACTGCTGTGATGTTGGTTTATCTTAACACAAAAAACATTATCAAAGTCGACCCCGACACTTTGGGGATATCGAGTACTGATTATATAGTTATCATCGGAAGCTTTGCTTTTGTGTTGATATTGATGTTTGCCTTATATAAAAGTCGTAGGAAAATACGCCCACATCACAGTGAACGTCGTCATCACAGTGCCGAAACGGATGTTGAAATGGACGATACCGACATTTAACATAGATTTACCTTTCTTTTTTTTATACCAAAATAGTTTTAAAGTATATAAGTAATAGATGCTTGCCGGGTGCAGGAAATGTCTGGAAATTTATATCTATTGTTTCCGGGGCTAATTTTCGAAAGCACTATAGCATACCTTTTTAAGAGGAGGCTATACGTTGATTTGTCGCTATGAATATTATTTCCGAGTATCCTAATATTGTATTTTCCAATTCTCTTCCCAGTGTTTTGGATCAATATGTACTTATATACTACTATTCTTTAATTTTTTTAAACTATAATACTATTAAAGATTTTTTGGGAAACAAAAATTAGTGGCATTATAAAGGGAAAAAAGACCCTTTAATATGGCTTAATTATTGTGTAAAATAAGAGCAGTTTTAGGTGTATTTTTAGATATAATATTGCCTGTTATAATTATTTTATCAAAAACCTTTTTTATATTAAAATAATTCATAAGTTTGAAGAGTATTTCAAAGGCTTTATTTAAATAAAGAAAGAAAAATAAAGTACTGAAATATAAATAAGTAAATTGAACTTAATAAAGAAATGCCAATGAAGAAAAAAAATTTCTTAGTAAAAAGCATCGCAATTATTGTGCTTTTACTCCTAGTAAGCGTGTACACCCACGCTCAAGAACGTCCAAAAGTAGAACTTATCAGCTCTGGTGAGTTAATTTTGAAAGGAATTAAATACTACGATAAGGAAGATTACGACAAGGCCATTGATACCTATAAAAAGGTATCGAAAAACGACACCAATTACAGTTGGGCTTTGTATGAATTGGGCTCTGCATACACCGCTCAGAAAAATTATGATTTGGCTATTGAAAGTGCAAAACAAGGTTTGAAATTATTCGACAAATCTAATGAAGTTGATTTCTACATCCAGTTGGGAAATGCGTATGATTATCTCGATAGCACCGAAACTGCACTTAATTATTATAAAGAAGCGCTTAGTATTTATCCGCAAAACCAGTCATTAATTTATAATTCGGGCTTGGCTTTGTATCAAAAGAAAGATTATAATGAGGCCGAAAAAACAATGATCCGATCATTGACTATTAATCCGTATCATCCCAATAGTCATTTATATTTAGGCTATATTAATATCATTAAAGGTAGATTTCTGCAAGCTGTATTGTGCTTTAACACCGCCTTATTGATGGCTCCTTCCGAAGAAAAGGGGAGTTTTTATTTATCTAAATTAGAACAAGCGTATAGTGGCGAGCTCGAAAAGAAATTGAAGGAAAATGCGATGCCTCCTGAAGGGGAAGTCAACAGCAATTACCAGGATATTGAAACTCTTATTAAAAGTGATTTCGCCTTAAACAAGAAATATAAAACTGAGGCTAAGCTAGGTTACATTGCTGTTAAGCAAGCACAGTTAATCTTCGATCAATTGAAACCTGATAAGGAACAAAAGGATTTTTATACTAGATTTTATGTTCCTCTTTTCCGCTTTATCGCCGACGAAGGCTACATCGAACCTTTCTCTTATTATATTATGCAGTCGGTAGACAACGAAAATGTGCAGAGCTGGATTACTAGTAAGCAAAGTAAAATTAAGAAGTTTACTTCGGCTTGTGGAGGCTTTATTTCTGACAAAAGGAAGTTCGGTTTTGATCCCGAAAATGAGAAATCAAAGAAAGTTTACTATTATTTTTCTGAGAATAATACCCTTAATTCCTTCGGTAGTTTCGAAGATAAAAAAGAAAAAGTGCGTACTGGCGAATGGATTTTCTATTATCAAAACGGCACCTTAGAAACTAAAGCTACATACGAAAAGGGTAAACTTAATGGAAGTAGCACCTTCTTTACTAAAGAGCATTCCATTGAAAAAGTATTGAATTATGTGAACGATGAAATAGAAGGCAAAGCTGTTTTTTATAATATATATGGGGAAAAGCATAGCGAACTCAATGTTAAAAATAGCAACATCAACGGAGCTGCAAACTACTTTAATTCATCGGGCTACCCTGAGGAATTACGTACCTATGTTGATGGTAAAGTAAAAGGTCCGGGGAAATTATTTTACAATAATGGCCAACTTAAACAAGAGTATACCAAAATTGATGATAAATTTAACGGCCCTGCCAAGACCTATTATGCTGATGGTTCTGTTGAAATGGTAGCTACTCTTAAGGATGGCAAACTAAATGGCGCCTATGTTAATTATTATTCTAATGGCAACAAAGAATCGGAAGGTAAGATAGTGAATGGTGATAGAGTTGGCAAATGGACGGAGTATTATAGTACCGGAAAATTAAAATCTGAGACTACTTATTCCGACAAAGGCAAAACTACAGGAACCGTTAAAAACTACTATCTTGATGGTACTCTCGAAAGCGAACTAAATTATGGTTCGAATGGTAAGATGGATGGTAAATGTTCATATTATGATTTTGATGGCAAGCTTTATAATGAGGTTATCTACAGAAACGACAAATTTGACGAAGTTATTTTCTATGATAAATCGGGCAAGAATATTAAGGATGCCGTTACTAAAAAAGGTGTGCTTGCTATGGATTTTGTATATCCAAATGGTGCAATTCGCTACAGCGGTACTTTCAAAGATGGTGAAGAAGAAGGGCAGTTCAAATATTATAATGCTAATGGTGTTCTTACTAGTGATCAGAATTATAAGAAAGGCAGAAAGCATGGTAAGTACAATATCTATTATGCCAATGGCAAGGTAAAAGAAACTGGTGGTTATTTGGAAGGTAAGCTCGATGGTTACCTAACCCACTACCACGAAAATGGAATTATCAGCGACGAAGGTTGGTATAAAGATGGTAGGCTTCAAGGGGATTGGTATCAGTACCATAGCAACGGCACTATCGCTTGTCATTCCTATTATGTTAATGGCGAAAACCACGGTTTCATTGAATATTACAATCCTAATGGCCGTAAATACCTGGAACAATTCTACAATTATGGTCTGTTTTTAAGAAATACACAGTTCGATTCATTGGGTAATATTTACAACGATTGCGAACTAAAAGCAGGTAAAGGGAAGTTGAAAAAACTTAATATGAATGGAACTTTATACGAGCAATCGGAGATGATAATGGGTAATAAATACGATACTGTTAAGGCTTATAACATCAACGGTACACTTACTTATACAGGCTTTGTGATAGATGGCGAACGTCATGGTGTATGCAAAAGTTATAATGACGACGGCAAACTGATAACCGAGAAATCTTATGTGTTGGGTCAACAATATGGTATGGAAAAGACCTACGAAGATGATCAATTAAGCACTTCTTATGAATACATTGACGGCGAATTAGAAAACACTGGCAAGGTATATAAAGATGGAAAGTTGAAGATGGAAATCAACTATAAGAAAGGGGATAGAAATGGCTACACTACCGTATATGCTCCTGAAGGACAAGTGGCTTATCGTATGCTATATATGAGAGGTAACTTTATTTCGTATTCTTATCTTGATAAAACAGGGAAGTATGTTGCCGAAATACCAATAGTTGATGGTAAAGCTAAGGTGGTTGCTTATTTTCAAAACGGTAAGAAGTCGGTTGAATTCGAAATTGTGAATGGTGAACGCAATGGTTTGAAAATTGATTATTATCCTGATGGTAAAGTCAGAGAGGAGTACAATTATCTTAATGGTCAGTACCATGGAAGCACGAAGGAGTATTATGCAACAGGGAAATTAAGAAGAGAAGCCGAGTATAAATATGATGATATTACAGGCACTTTGAAATTATACAATACCAATGGCACTCTTAAAAGGGAGGTAACATATATTGACGGACAATGTCATGGTATTGCAAAGTACTATAACCAAACAGGTAAGTTAACTAAGACTAGGACTTATTATTACGATACTTTAATAAACGAATAAATGTACATTAATAAGTATCGTTACTTTAAAAAAATAGCATTGATAGCCGGAATAATATATTCCGGCTTATTTGCCAATCTGAATGCGCAAAGTACTGAAGAACTGAAGAAGATTTATCCCGAGGAGAAAGCTATAACTATTTATCATAAAGAAGAAATTAAGTTTGAATTGGTTAAAAGCAATCTTCATATTATAACCGAATCTTCGGAGGATCACCTGATGCTTACACCTTATACGCAGCCCTATTCCACTAATACTGTTATCTATTCCGAGTTTTCTCAATTTAATTTGTTTGATGCGTATACGATGGTTCCCGATGGTAAATCGTTCAATAAGGTGCCTGTTACACAAATTACGGAGAAGTTGAATATGGATGATGGTATTTTCTTCGACAATTCTAAGGAAAAAGAATTTGTATACCCTGCTCTTGCAGAAGGCTGTCACACTTTTCTTCATACCATAAAAACACTTAAAGATGCCCACATGTGGGGAGCTTTTTATTTTGGTTCTTATATCCCGATGCTACAGGCTGAACTCGTTATAAATTTACCAGATTTCGTGAAGATAAAGTACAAAGTACTGAATGATCCTGAAGGAACAGTGAAATTCACGGAACTTAAAAAAGGTAAGAAGACCATTTTATCGTGGAAGGTAAATAATACAAAGCGCTATAGAATAGAAAACGAGAGTCCTACTGCACCTTATTTTGTTCCTCATGTTTTATTGATAGTTGAGAGCTACGAAGCTGATGGTAAGGTAACCAAGATAGGCGATAGTCAGGAAACATTGTTTAAATGGTATCAAAACTTATTGACGAAGGCCAATAAAACTGACGAAAGTAGTTTAAAGGCATTCGCTGATTCTCTTACTAAAAACGAAAAGACAGAATTTGATAAAGTGAAAGCTATATATGCTTGGGTTCAGCACTCTATAAAGTATATTGCTTTCGAGGATGGCTACAATGGTTTTATTCCGCGCGATGCTGCTCTTGTTTTTAAAAAGAGATATGGCGATTGTAAAGATATGGCCAACATACTGAACAGGATGTTGATGCACGTTGGCGTTAAGTCCTATCTTACTTGGATTGGTTCCCGTAGTATTCCTTACAAACATTCGGAATTTCCTACCCATAATGCCGATAATCACGTGATAGTTACCTATTATAATGCCGATAGTAGCAAGTATTATTTCCTGGATGCCACTACCGGAAATTATTCTATCTTTTATAGTGCCGATCATATTCAGGGCAAGGAGGGGCTGGCTACCATCAACGACACTACCTACAAGATATTGGAAGTGCCTATTACTCCAGCTTCTCAGAATATATTTAATGATTCCGTTTATCTAAAGATTGAAAAGAATGTAATAATAGGTAAAGGTAATTTCAAGTTTACCGGCTACCCCGCTTTCTCACTTTCACGTAGGTACAAAGGTCTTACAAAGGATAAACTTAAAACAACAGTCGGTTTAGGTTTGGGTAATAATAAGTTTTTGATCGATTCGCTAAATTACGTTGGTTGCGATGATTTAGGTGAGCATCTTACTCTCGACTACTGGTTTAAGAACCCAGATTATATCGTTAGTTACAACAATCAATTGTTTGTTAATCTAAATTACGACAGAAGTTTTCAGGATTCACATGTTGATACAAAAGACAGGATAGTGGGTATCGAAAAGGAGTATTGCTGGACCGAGCATTATGTGTATTCACTCGAGATACCTGATGGTTATGAAGCCGAATCTATTCCTGCATCTTCTTCTTATAAGGGCGATAAATTTAGTTTTAATTTTACGTATTCCGTAAAGGGGAATAAAATAATATTAGAGAAGACTATGGTCAACGACTTCATTTACCTTCCTTTGAGTGAGGTGGAGAATTACAATACAATGGTTAAAAATATAAATCAGGCTTACAGGCAATCTATTTGTCTAAGGCCTAAAAAACAATAATAAATGAAAAAATTTAATTTAAAAAGCATTCTTTTGGTCGCTTTAATGCTTCCAATAATGTTGTTTGCACAAAAGAAAACGAAATCTGATTTTAAAGAACCTGCTTGTTTTACATATACTTGGGATACCATTCCCAATGTTATCGATCCCGACACCAACACCAATGAAACTGGTGCTATTGTATTGTCGAATAAGGTGATTTTAGAGTATGCTTTTGACGAAAAAGGCGATATTTATACGTATGAAACCACTCATTTAAGGATTAAAATCACAGAAGACAAAGCTCTGGAACAGCTCAATAAGATATACGTACCTATGGGCGACGTTAAGGATCTTATTGCCATTAAGGCGCGGTTTATCAGCCCTGCTCTTAAAGCTATTGAGGTTGAAAGATCGCAGATGAAATCGGTTGAGAATCTGGAGGACAAAGGTAACTTTAAGATATTTGCTATCGAAGGCGGTGAAAAGGGAGGATTGTTGGAGTACTTTTACGTTTTGAAACGTAATGTAAGTGCTTATGGTTATGAGGTAATGCAAAGAAGTATGCCTATTAAAAAAGCTTTGTTTCGTTTGACGTGTCCTGAAGGGCTTGGCTTTTTAGTGAAATCTTATAATGGTTTTAAAGATATAAAAGAAACAGCTCCTGAAGGTGAGGAAATCAATGTTTACGAGGCTTCTATGACCAATATTCCTGGTATGAACGAAGAAAAGTATTCGGCTTACCGAGCCAATCTGATGAGGGTTGAATACACTGTTGCTTACAACTATAACAAGAGTCGCAACAGGATTTATTCGTTCAACGATATCAGCAAAGATATTTATAATAATATAATGGTGCTTGATAAAGACGAAAAAAAGGCTGTTAAAAAATTAATAAAAGAAATTAATATAGGTAAAGAAGGTGATCTGGATAAAATTAGGAAGATTGAGAGTTATATCAAAAATAACTTTAATTCTCTTGAGAAGAAAGGTCCGGGTAAGCTAACTGACGTTATTGAAAACCGTTATGCTGATGAATCAGGTTTTGTAAGTTTGTTTACTTCTATTTTTTATGAGTTGGAAATAAAATTTGAATTAGTTATTACTTGCGATCGTTTCAAGAAGAAATTCGATCCACAGTTCGATTCATATAATTATCTAATGGAGTACCTTATCTATTTGCCGGGCGTAAATAAATATATGTCGCCTTACAATATGGGTTCGAGGATTGGCTATATTCCTAACGAATTTGAGACCAATTATGGTTTGTTTTTACGTTTGTTTAAGGCTGGTGATTTGGAGTCATTCTTGCCAAGTGTTAAGAAGATACCAGCTTCAAATTATGTTGATAATGCTGATAGTTTGTTTATAAGCGGTACTTTGAATGATGATTTTTCTGCCTTTAAATATAGTGCACATCGTTCGTTTATAGGTTTGGATGCAGCTAATTTGCAGCCTTATATTAAGCTTATGGACGAAAAAGCAAAGAAAAAAATGGTAGATGGTTTGTTTGATACCGAAACCAATAATAAACTTGATTCTTATGAGATAAAGAACACATTGGAAAAGGATTTATTTATAAAACCTTTAATTATTGAAGCCAAAGTTACTGCCCCATTGCTTGTGGAATCGGCTGGTAATAATGTTCTTCTAAAGATTGGTGAGGTTATTGGCCGTCAGGCTGAGATGTATCAGGAAAAGGATCGCAAAACTTCGATGGAGAACGAAAATGCAAAGCAATATTATCGTAAAATTGAAGTAATAATTCCTGAAGGATACAAAATTACCAATGCCGAAGATATGAATATGCACGTGGTATTGTTGGAAGATGGCAAGGAAACTGCTGGGTTTATCACTACTTATGAGTTGAAGGGCAATAAGCTAATCATAACTAATGTTGAGTTTTACAAAAGTATTTATTATCCTAAAGATAAGTATGAAGATTTCAGGAAGGTTATAAATGCTGCTGCCGATTTTAACAAGAAAACACTTATTCTTACCAAAAAATAAAAACATTTTTATACTATTATAAACGAAAGAGGCTAAATTAATTTTTAGTCTCTTTTTTTTTATTTGTATTATAATACTGATGTTTATATGGGATTTAATTTTTTTTATTTTTATAATAATATTGTTTTTTCTTCTTATGATATAAAAAAAAACGACAGTAAGCATTTCTAAACACCGACTGTCGTTTAAAAAACTATAATAAAAAGTTTTAAGTAACCATGAAACTTGCGGATTCTACGAATAAACCCTGACCTTCACCAGTGATAGGAGCATATCTAAAGGTAGTAGCCACTAATGGAGTGAGACCTTTAAATAAATACTCGCAATGTTTGGTACCTGCGGCAAGAATCCACTTTCCTGCTACCAAATAACCCCAAACATAAGCACTAGCAGTAGGTACTGCATCTATTTCAGCCAAAACTTCTCCCGAAGCTTTCTGGGTTAATCTAAACCCAACTGACTTAACTGCTGTACGATCTTTAAATAAATCGTACCCCATTTTTACTGGGAGTGCTACATCATCTGCAGCACGAGCTACACCTTGCGCAAACAGTGCGTTGTCGCGATAAAACTGCCTGGCAATTTTCACATCCGCCTTTACTGATAAAGTAGCAGCTCTGTCGCCCCCTCTACTCAAGGCAATGTTTCGATCGATTCTGGCAAGTACTCCATTAAAAAGTAAATCAGAATGTGGTAATCCTGTTAACACTGCTGGAAACTCAATGTTCTTTTCAATTGTTAACCTACATACTGAACATACAATTGGAGGACTTTTTGAATCGATCCCTAAATGTACAAAAATGTTCATATTCATTAGCAAAAAATTTAATTAATAAATGATTTAAATTAAAGAAAAATTTATTTTATTTAATAAAAATAAAATAACATTATAATTATAATACAATAATTTAGAAT
>CAYRBL010000049.1:0-13607 GCA_964422385.1 uncultured Bacteroides sp. | reverse complement strand
CTCATGTAATCAATCAGTTATTTTTTTGATAAAAATGTTTAGGACAGGATTGATAACTTTATTAAAAAAGGCTTTTTATTTACAGATATATCCAAATTAATAAGTAATTTTGCATTATGAAAAGAATTATAAGTTTTAACAATTTAAGGAAAATCTATTATTAATAAACTACTCCTATCGCTATTTGCGAAAAGCAGGACTAGTCTTATTTATCTTCCGGTCAAAGAAAAATCAACTATTTATATTTGTAAGGATACAGCCAAGCCAAATTCTCAATCTTTTTTTAAGTATTATTCATTCTTTTTTATCCTAAATCATCTTTTTTATAAAGGAAAGAGAAAAAAAGACATAATAAGAAGATTCGTTGATATAATAAACTCATTCTTTCGTATAATCTATAGTTTAAATGGAATAGTAAGAAGATTATATCATAAAGTAAAGAGAATATACGACATAGTAAGAAGATTATTCGAAATAGTAAAGAGATTATACGATAAAGTAAGAAGAAAAAATGATATAGTAAAGAGAAAAAACAATAAAGTAAAGAGAAAAAATGGAATAGTAAAGAGAAAAAACCTTTTTTTCTCCTTCCCCAATCATTTTATTGGTTCCGGACGTCATTTAAACATACATATTGGAGGTATTTATATTAATTGTGAATACTTTATACATATTAATAAGGATTTAAAAGTTATTTTTAAAGAAAAAGACTACCTAAAAATTCACGAATACTGGATGCAATCCGACTATTTTAATTAGTATAGATATTATTTAAACGCAGTTTTTTAATATCAATATAATAATAATTAAAACAATAATAAAATGCCAAACGACAAAGTTTCGTTAGCTTATAAAGATGAAAACTGGCAGTTTCGATTGATTCTTGCGAATCATATTTCTGCTACAATCTATCTTGTTATACTTTATTCAACAGGTATTCCTGTTACTAAAGTTGCTTTGGATGCTGCTATTTCGGATTTATTTACAAAAGGAGCAGCTACACTACATGTTACCGGACCTACTACTGCTGAAAGAGATGCAGCTGATGACGTGCTTACTGTATTAATGAATCAGCTAGCTGATTGGGTTAACCTAAAAAGTGGCGGAGACGCCCTTAAAATTATACTTTCAGGATTTGCTGTAGCAGGCAAAGGTGTACGTGGTAAAGTTGGTCCTCTAAAAGCCAGACAAGGTGATATGCCTGGTCAGGTGATTCTTACTTGGGAAAAAATGGGCGGTGCTTGTTCTTATATGGTTCAATTTTGCTTAAACGAAGATGGATTAAGGGAAACCTTTACCTATGGTGGAAGCAATGGAAGAACTGGGGCTATTATAAACGGACTCGAAAGAGGTAAGGAATATTTATTTTATATGAAAGTAATTTATTCAACTTACGAAGGCCCTTGGTTAGAACCAGTTACTTTTATGGCTGTTTAAGAAAAAAAGTGCCTAAAATTTTTAAAAGGCTATTAGACTATTCGGCTATTAGCAAAACAAAAAAACCTTCATCATTAATTTGGTGAAGGTTTTTTTATCACCTCATCCCAACCCTCTCCTAAAATGAGAGGGAGTAAGGCAAGTGTATTCCTAAAAGCCTTAATAGCCTTTTTAAATTATTTTATAATTGCGATACTCCCCTATTCGGTAGCCTGTATACTTTTCGACAAACAATTTAAACTTCTCTTTTAACGAATATTTTTTATACGAAATGTCGTAATCAAACTTCCAGTTAAGTTTCTCTATTCTTTTTTGCATTACTTTGGGATGGGTTTCCTCAAATACGCTTAAAGAACTTATCACAGAGTAATCGAACTCTTCTTTTTTCTGAATATTCTTATCAATCCACGCATCATCGTGCCATAGTTTATGAAAATTCTCTTGCTTTTGTTGCATCGTCTCCGGACGTTTCACCCAACCATAATGAAAAACGTAGGCATCAATCAGTTTTACATTCAAAACCTTGTTATCATCCTTCCTAAAGCCTTGAGCATCCTTATAAGAATATATATTTTTGCGAGGACGAACGATCCGAATCTCCCTTCGGTACCATCGAGGAGCATCGGCATAATAATCATAGGAGCCAAAGAAATGTTTATACTTAAAAAGTAAACCATCTACTTCCTCTTTATCTTTAAATTCTTTCATAGCATTTAATATATTCTGATGATATTTTTCGTGCACCACCTCATCACCCTGAATATAAAAAGCCCAGTCCGAATCTTTAGAAATAGCTGCCATAGCTTTGTCTGTTTCAACAGCTAACACTCGTCCACCAACCCTTAAAGTATCGTCCCAAACGGTTTCAATTATCTTAATCTTATCCGAATTAATACCTTTAATTAAGTTTAAGGTCTCATCATCAGAGCTTCCAACAGCAATTATGAACTCATCACACAAAGGAAGCACAGAGTTGATGGCTTCGATTATTGGATAATCGAATTTTATTGCATTTCTAACAAAGCTAAAACCAGTTACTTTCATTAAACGAGAATTTATTTCTTTAGATTTCAAAATTATTAAAAAATAAACATAAAAATGTATACTTTTGCAGATAATTTAAATTAATATAAACAATGGCATTAGAAAAAATTTACAGTATAGTCGGTAAGCCCGGTTTATTTGAGATAATTTCTACAAATAAAAGTGGTGCAATCTTAGAATCTTTATTGGATAAGAAGCGTATACAAGCATTTGCTACTGATAAATTAACTAGCATAAATGATGTATATATTTACTCTTTAGATGGTGATGTCCCATTAAAAGATATTATAAAAAATATACACACCAAAGAAAAAGGTGGTAAGTGCATTGACCCGAAATCGGATAATAATGCAATAAAAAACTATATGAAAGAGGTCTTACCCAACTACGACCAAGACAAAGTGTATGTTTCGGATATGAAAAAATTGTTTACCTGGTACAATTTATTAATCACCGAAAACAAACTCGATTCTTTAGAAGATGAAAATACCGAAGAATCTTCAAACAACGACACAGAAGAAAGTAAGTAAGAAAAATCTTTTTTAAATAAAACAAAGTCCGTAATGTTTTTTACGGACTTTTTTATTTTAATAGAAAAATTTTTCATCACATACAACCATTTTGCAAAAACATACGTCTAGCTTTAAATATGCATAAGAAAATTTCCGAAGAGTTGTTAATCGAAGGCTGTATAGAAGGAGATCGCTATGCACAGAAAATGCTATTTGAAAACTATAGGGCAACAATGTTTGCAATTTGTATGCGATATGCAAAAAACAAAATGGAAGCAGAGGACGTAATGATTGATGGTTTTATGATGATTTATTCCAATATGGCTACCTTTAAAAAGAAAGGATCTTTCGAAGGTTGGATGAAAAGAATAATGGTGAATACGGCAATCAATAATTACAGATTAAATTATAAAAATTACTTGGTTTCATCTCTCGACGACGAAAAACATATAGAAATAAGTGACGAAACCGAGATTTATAAAGACGATCTATCTTCCAAAATACTAATGGATATGATACAATCCTTGCCAGATGGATACCGAATGGTTTTTAACCTATTTGAAATCGAAGGATACAGTCATAAGGAAATTGCTTCAATGTTTAATGTGTCGGTAAGTACTACTAAAACACAGTTGTTCTATGCAAAAAAGGCTTTGCAAAACAAAATTGCTAAGTTAAATAATAAAGAAATGTTATATAATAAATAAATGAGTAACGATTTAAATAATATTGGTGAAATTTTCAGGAATTCGTTGAAAGACCTTAAAATGGATTCCAGCGATCAGTTGTGGGATAAGCTCGACCAGCGCTTAGCTTCGCAACCTGTTGTTACTCCTAAGAAAGTTTTCCTCCAGAGTTCGCAGGTTTCTTGGGTTAGTGTTGCCGCTGCGGCTTCGCTTATCACTTGCGTTGCTTTTGCTTCCTATTATTATGTTACAAAAAGTAAAGACACAGCTATCGCTAAAGCTAATCAAGAAAATATTAAAACTAATATAGCTAACAATTCTAAAGAAAATACCCTTTATATAGCCACTAAAGACTCAGCTAATACTGCTTCTTCAACTAATGATAATAAAATTGATGATATAACAAAGATAACTCCTAAAAATTCGAACATTATTGAGAATAGCAACGGTCAGAACATAACAAAAAGGCACAACGAAAAGGATGTTAATGGAATTATTAAAAACAATAATCCTAATAATAACATCCAACAACAAAACCCTAATAGCAATTCAAACACTCAACCTCAACTGACAAATAATAATGGTTTCAATCCTGTTAATTATAATCAGTCGCCTTTGAATTCAGTAAACAATGCAAACAATTCAAAAACTATTAAACCTAACATTACTACTAATAATAATCAAACAACACTACACAGCAACCCTATCAAAGTAATTGCACCTAAGGATACTGCCAAAGACATAAGCACCGACAATGCCAATGCTACAAACAGACTTGATCCTACAGTTAAACCTGAAGTGGACTTAAGTGATGTGAAAATTCCTAATATTTTTACACCAAACGCTGATGGATATAATGATTATTTTGTAATTGTTAATATTGATAATTGCAGCAATACCGAACTAACAATAAGTGATAGATACGGCAAAATTGTTTATGAGAAAAACAACTATCAAAACGATTGGGACGGCAGAGGATTACCTGATGGTGTATACTTTTACACTTTTAAATACACCTTACATAATGCAAAAACATTTAAGAATGGGTGTGTTTCTATTAGAAGATAATACCTAATCTTTAAGTTTAAAACTTTTTTCAATTTTATATATTGGTCCTTCTTTACGTAGTATACTTTCGTAAAGAAGGATTTCTTTTACCAGCACATTTTGTATATCAGCAGCAGTATAATTAGATATTATCTGAGAAAATAATTTCTTATCATCTACATATTTTATCCTACCAATTGTAAGATGTGGCACAAAGTTTTGCCTATCGCGTTCAAAGCCTATTTGAGACATATTATCCAGGATGTTTTCAGCAAGCTCCGATAGAATAGGATTAGAAGCTATCCCAAACCAAATAACTTTGGGTTGATAACTACTACCAAATATCCCTGTTTTTATAATATGAAAATCAAAAGTAGATAAACCATTAATAGTTTCTTCTACCTTTTTGCAAATTACAGGTATTAAATCAACGTTTGTTTCTCCATAAAACTTCAAAGTTAGGTGAAGATTATTTAAATCAACCCACTTTATATCTTGATTCCTTAATTTGTTTTTTATCTCATTATATAGTTCTACAAAAGTAGCAGAAGCTTCGATTTTAATAGCCAGAAATAGTCTTTTAGTTTGCATAATTTCTTAAAATAATTGGTAAAAGTAAAAAAAATTTGGAAATATAGTATTCATTTGCGAATTATTACTAATTTAGCAGAGAAAATACTAGCTTTTGAAATCATATTAAAACCACTTATAAGATAGTAGATATTAAGACATAAAGTTTTTGAAAAGAATTTAATTGCTAACATAATGTTAGTATTATTTAATATTATAACTAAAACAAGGTTAGATTATGTGTATAATCTCTCTTTTTTAAACATAATATTATAACTTTTCAAATTAAAATTAATATAGAATAAGTGTATTTATATTTTTAAATAATAATAGAAACATAAATTAAGAAGTTTAAAAATTATCTTTGTGAAGCTAGTTAATTACAAAAAGTATTATCAAAAAAATACTTCTTTTTTTACTAGTTTATTATCCAATATAGATAATACTATCCTTCTTAAATAATAATGACTAATTAAAATTTCAATCGATTAATAAAAAATATGATTATGATGAAAAAAATCTTACTTTTTTTAATGCTCATCTTAGGTTCTTTTGCCATAGCACAGGCACAAGATATCTCTATTTCAGGTACTGTAACATCTGCTGATGATGGTTCAGTATTACCTTTCGTTTCGGTAGGAGTAAAAGGAACTACTAAAGGTGTTACTACTAACATTGATGGTAAGTATACCATTCCTCACATGTCGGCCAAAGACACACTCGTTTTTAGTTTCGTAAGTTACGAAACAGTAAAGGTAGTGGTAGGAAACCAAAAGATAATTAATGTAAAATTACACCAAGCTATTAAAGCATTAGATGAAGTTGTAATTACAGCTTTAGGCGTAAGTCGTCAAACAAAAGAAATGGGTTACTCAACTCAGAAAGTTGACGGAAGTGATCTTCAAAAGTCCGATGCGTCTAATATCATTAGTGCTTTAAGCGGAAAATCTGCAGGGGTGCAAATTGCAAACCCAGATGGTGTCGACGGTGGAACAACTCGTATTACTATCCGTGGAAATAATAATATCTCTGGAAACAATCAGCCTCTAATAGTCGTTGATGGTACACCACTCGAAAACGACCCAGGTTTTACATACACAACTGTTGCTACTAAAACTATAAGTAGTGGGCAAGACTGGGGTTCGGCTATTAATAATATCAATGCTCAGGATATCGAAGATATTAATATCCTTAAAGGAGGTGCTGCTTCTGCTTTATATGGCTCAAGAGGTGCTAACGGTGTAATCTTAATTACTACCAAAAAAGGAAAAAAACAAAAAGGTATTGGCGTTTCTTATAATGTAAGCTATAAACTTACCACTCCTTATCTTTACAGAGACGTGCAAAACAAATATGGAGGCGGCGGTCCTGTTTCTTTCAATCAGCCTACTATGAGAATGGATACCATTAATCCTTTCCCTAATCTACAACATACCGACAACCTAATAATAGACCAGCAAGGGCATACCTCTTCTACTTCTCAGGAATTCGGTTACTACGGTTCTGCTTCTTCTTGGGGTGCCGAAATGTTAGGTCAAACTGTAAGATGGTGGGATGGCAGCCTTAAAAAATGGACTCCTCAACCTGATAACCTTAAACTACCTTTCAGAAATGGAAGTACTACTACTCATAACATCGCTTTAGAAGGTGGTAGTGATAAAGGTACAATGCGTCTTTCTATTACAAGAATTGACAACCAACCTATGGTTTATAATTCCGACTATAATCAAACAACTATTAGTTTAAATTCTTCTTTAAAGGTCTCTGATAAAATCAATATAGTTGTAACAGGTTCTTATATGGACTATCAACGTTTAAATTCTCCTACTCTTGGCGAATCTCAAAATTCATTTACAAAAGGATTACTTTATAGCTGGCCTCGTAGTTATCAGGGCGAAGATTTAAGCAATTATCAAATGGCCGATGGCACCCGTACTACTTATTCAGGCTATCCATATGCGTATATTGATTCCTATTTATGGTGGAAATATTATAACAATAATACATCTTTAGATAGAAATAAATTGGTAAGTGGTTTTGCTCTTAATTATGAAATCACAAAATGGTTAAGCTTTACAGGTAGAACTGGTATCGATTTCCAACTCGACGAATATACTACTACTAACAAACCAACAGATGTAATCGGATTAACTAACGGTTATTATTCTAACTCTCTTAAAAGAGATAGAAGCAACAACAGCGAATTCCTTTTTACTGCTTCAAAAGATAGTATCTTCAATTCTAAGATTAATATTAAATTCAACCTTGGAGGTTCTACTTGGCAACGCTATATCTATGGTATAAATGGTAATTCAGGCACTTGGTATTTTCCTAATATGTATACTTTCTCTAATTATACACAAGCTAATGCTTCTACAAATACTACTGGTGATGCTTTGGCAACAGTTGCTACTGGCGAATCTGTTTTGAAAAAGAAAATTAATTCTTTTTATTCTTTTATAAACTTAGCTTATGATAATTATTTGTATGTTGATTTAACAGGGCGTAACGACTGGTCGTCTGCTTTACCTGCTAACAATAATTCATACTTTTATCCATCAATGACCTTAAGTTTTATACCTTCCGAAGCATTCCATTTTAATAGCGAATGGTTTAATTTCTGTAAAATTAGAGGTGGGGCTTCTCAAACAGCAACCGATACCGATCCATATCAAACATCTTTCAACTATGCTTCAAGTTTGTTTGGTGGTAGCCAATCTGCAGGTTATCCTGGCACTATTCCTCCTATTGCTTTAAAACCTCAACGTGTAAACTCATACGAAACGGGTGCTAATCTCGAATTCTTAAAAGGAAGAATCGCCCTCGACTTTACATATTATTATGTATATTCTTTCGACCAGATTATGACGCTTCCTATTCCTGGTTCTTCAGGTGCTGGTTTTATCAGAACCAACGAAGGTGTACTTACCAACAAAGGTTTTGAAATTATCTTAACTGGTGTTCCAGTTCACGAAAAAGATTATATGTTTAAAACAGGATTAAACTTTGCACGAAACAGGAATCACGTAGTAAGTTTAGGTGGCAATGCTGATAGTTATGAAATAGCAAATATTTGGGGACTCAACGGGCCTGCAATGATTTTACACGCTGGCGAAGATTTTGGAACTATATCTGGTTACGACTATGTTTACAAAGATGGCAAACCTGTTGTAAATGCCGCAGGAACCAAATACCTTATTTCTAATACCAGAGTGCCTATCGGTAATGCTTCTCCTAAGTTTACTGCTGGTTGGTCTAATCAATTTAAATATAAAAACTTTACCATTTCAATGCTTATCGACACTAAATGGGGTGGCGATATTTATTGTGGTTCTTACGTTACAGGATTACAAACTGGTCAAAGTCCCGAAACTTTATACGAAAGAGACGGCAATGGTCTTCCTTATACCGACCCTTCAGGGCATACCAGCAATATTGGCGTTATCCTTCCTGGTGTTCACGCCGACGGTACTCCTAATACTACTGTTGTTCATTATTATTATAAATATCTCCCAAATGCAGGTGGATGGGGACAATTTATTTCTACTCCTGGTATCATCGAAAATACTTGGGTTAAATTCCGCGAACTATCTTTATCTTATACCTTCCCTACTGAAATGATTAAAAAATCAAAAGTTTTTCAAGAACTAACTTTATCAGTTGTTGGAAGAGACCTATTCTATATTTATACTACTTTACCTGATAATATTAATCCGGAAGGTGTGTTAGGCGCAGGCGATGCTCAAGGTTTTGAGTGGGCTTCTATGCCAGGCACCCGCTCTTTTTCATTCCAGATTAATGCAAAATTTTAATTAATTAAAAAAATTACAACAATGAATATTAAAAAACTTTTGTTATTGGTTTTAATAAGTCTTCTTATTAATGTTTCATGTAAAAAAGATTTTGAAGAAATAAATACAAACCCAGCTGCTTTTACTACTGCCAGCGATGGGTCCTTACTTAATAGTGTTGTTAGCTCCCTTCAATCGGGGTGGAACGAACAATTTTATTTAAATAATGAAATTTTATACAAACAAACTCAAATGGCTGCTTTGTTTAAAGAAGCTTGGGGGAACTCTACAATTGGCACCGAAGATGTATGGTCCAACTATTACAAAATCTTACCAAATATTAGAGAACTTCAACGTAGGTTCGACAACGACCCATCAACTCCTGCTTTAAATAATATGAAAGCTATGGTAAAAATACTTTTAGCTTACAAAACTTTTAAAGTAACCGATTTCTTTGGCAATATTCCTTATACCGAAGCTGGATATGGATTTCAGGATGCTTCTAAATTAAGACCTAAATTCGATGCACAGCGCGATATTTACTTATCTCTTTTAGCCGATTTAAAATGGGCAGCAGATAATATCGACCCTTCTGCTAATGGCGAACCTTTTGCTACTTTCAAAGGATTTGATAAATTATTCTTTGGAGATCTCACAAAATGGAGAAAATTTGCCAACTCTCTTCGCTTACGTTATGCAATGCGTATGTCAGAAAAAAGAGACCTTGATCTCACCATTAAAAATGTTGTTGATAGTACTGTTTCTAATATTATTTTGGGAGATAAACCTGTATTGCTTGGTTGCAATTTCTCAGGCTATGTTGGCGATGTTGCTGGTGTGTATCCTTACCTTTGCGGCTATAAAAACGAAGCAAAAATATGGTCGTTCCGCGAACATAAAAATCTAAGAATGGGTTCTAACATCTGGCATCAATTATCAACCAATGACAGTACCGATGGTAGTGGCATTTTTGATGCAAGAGCTTATCTTTTCTTCGATACCAATAATGATAGTAAATGGGCTCCTTATCCTCAACTTCCAACTGTAGGAACTCCTGCCGAAAGCGGTGTGCCTTACGAATCGCAACGCGACCAGGATGCTGCCTATAATATTAAAGGTGCTACTTGCTTGTTTTCTCCTTTCAATTATTTCTTGATTAGCGATAAAGATTACATCCCTGATTTATTAATGACTGGTGCCGAAGTACACTTCTTAAAAGCCGAAGCATATATGAGAGGTATTGGCGTTCCACAAGACGAAACCAATGCCAGCAACGAATATATGTCGGGCATACAAGCTTCCTTAACATTTTGGAGAACTACTTTATCTCGAACAAATCTATTAAAAGGTTCCCCATTCGATACTCTTGTTAAAATACCTACAAATCTAACCTTAAATTTAATTATTAATAAAGTTGGATTCTGGAATTTTACTTCTTACGACCAAAAACTAAATCTTATTTATACCCAACAATGGATCGACTTCTTCAGACAACCTGCCGAAGCCTTTGCATTAGTAAGAAGAGCTTATGGAAAACTTCCTCGCGAAGGTGCTGCTCTTAACTATTTCCGTTTCATGATTCCGCCAAGTGAAGTACAATATAATTTAGCAAACTATAGCAGTGCTTATGGAACATCCGACCTTACCACAACTAAAGTTTGGTGGATGAAATAATATTTTTAAAAATAAAAATTAAACTTATAAAAAAAGGTATGTAATAGGCAAAACCTATTTTCATACCTTTTTTCTTTTTTAATATCTGGCTTTTTTTAGCTATTGTTTTATTAATATTTTACGTTAACTTTGCATTTAATAATATTAAAAATATGACACATAATATTCGCACACTAATTTTAATTAGTTTTATCAGTATATTTCTTACAGGAAAAGCACAGCTTGTTGAAAAAGTATATGATTTTAATAGCTTACCAGTAACCGACACTTTAAATGGGAAAGACAACTGGAAGAGTGTTGCCGATGTTGTATATGGTGGCGATTTTAAAATTAAGTATACTGTTGGTGGTGGTGTTACTCCAGATGCTAGTTTAGGTGCATTTTATAATAATGGCGGGCCAAATGTAGGACAAACTGCATCACGCAAAACACAACCTAATTTCCCTTTTGATTTAAGTATCGGTGGAATCCTGGAACTCGAAGCACAAATTCAAACAGCTTATTGGGGCACAAGTTTTGGAATTGGTTACGATAAAAATAATAGTGGCATTATTCACGGAACAGGTGAAAATGATGAGGGTGGAATATGGCTAAATGTCCGAACTTATGCCCCTGCTCAAGGTTTTATTGCTTTACCAAATAATACAAATATTACTTTTACTTATGATAGCATTGCAGGTTGGAATACTTATAAGTTTCTTGTCGACTTTGATGCAAACAATGGTCAGGGAAGTGTTACATTATATGCTAAAAGACCAAATGCAGCAAGTTTTGTAGTTATTCCAACAGTCAACAATCTAAATCTTGGCTTAACTCCTGGGTCTAATACTAAAACTGATCCTGCTACTTGGAAAACTCTTTTTATACATTCTACAGGTGGTACATCCGGCTTCGATAACATTAAAATCCGCCAACCTAATACTGGTGGTTTGCAATATCAGTATATTATTTTTAATAGTTTGCCTGCAAATGTTCTTACTACGCATCCTCCTATTACCTTGCATGCAAATACTAATAAAAATCTACCTGTAACATATACTGTTTCAGGGCCTGCTACTTTATCAAATGATTCTATCCTTACACTTATTGGAGATACAGGAACAGTTACTGTCACAGCTCATCAACCAGGAAATACAACTATAGCAGCTGCCACCGATTTACCTATGTCTTTTAAAGTTATTAACCCATTGTATATATTTCCTAAATTAGAGATTAAAAATCCTGTTGATGCTACAGTAGTTCGTTCTCCTCATCTCGATCCTATTCCATTATCATTAGCTACTTCAATAGATTATAATGATATCCTTTATGTATCTAATGTTTATTTTACAATAAATAGCCAAATTATTCATCCCGATTCTTTAAATAATGGTTATTATTTAAAATACTGGACTCCTCCAGCTTATGGAACTTATACTATTTCGGCAACAGCTGTTAGTTCGGGTGGAACTCAAACTACAAAGCTTGTAACATTTCAAGTTATTAATGATTCCTCTTTTATGAATTATACTCTTTTAAATGCTATGCATTTTGCCGATTTTTCTAATCATGTTTTAGATACTACTATGAATTTGCCATCTTTTAGTGGAACATATAAGAAAATTACTGCATATTTACAGTACGATTGCCCTCCCGAAGGTTGCGAACCGTGGGATGTTATAGGGAGTGTTAATATTAGAGGGGCAAACGGTGAATGGATTGAGCTTTTACGCTATATCACTCCTTATGCTTTGGCTTGTCATGATAGTTTGGATGTTACTGATCTTGTTTCACAGCTTCAGGGTAAAGTTGATGTTCGTTGCGATTTTCCTTCTAAATCTAAGGTTACAATTATTCTTAAATATTATGAAGGCACTCCAACTTATAAATATAGTTGGGTCGAAAAACTATGGTTGGGTTCTTATGGTTTTGGAAACTGGGGAATAGGAACCACTAATGGTTATCCTACACAACAGCCTGTTGAACAAAAAAATCTTAAATTAAGCAACCCAACTATAACTGCAGCTTATTTACGACTTGTTACAACAGGTCATGGATTTGGATCAGATTATCCTGGTAATGCTGCCGAATTTTATAATGTAACTCATAATATAAATATTAACAATAATCCTGTTTTTTATCAAAATCTTTGGAGATCTTGTAATCCAAACCCAACAGGCTGTAATGGTCAGAATGGTACCTGGCAATATTCGAGAGCAGGTTGGTGTCCGGGCTCAATTCCAATGTTGTGGGAAATAAATTTATCTGCAAGTTTAGGCAGTAATGTTAATTTAAATTATGAATTCGAGCCTACCTACTTAAATCCATGTTCAAGTGCCAACCCCAACTGTGTTACTGGAGTTACATGTTCAAGTTGTGCAGGTGGCACAAAGCCCAATTATATGGTAGCCGGCGAACTAATTACTTTTTTTGGTGGTGTTCCAGCTTATAATAATATTGAAGAGATCTCGGATAATTTTAATCTTAATTTATACCCTAATCCTTCCAATGGTTTGTATAATTTATCTACAGGAAAAAAACTAAATAGTGAAACTAAAGTTGAAGTATTTAATATTTCAGGAGTATTATTAAAAGAATTTAAATGGAATGGTGAACCAACAAAATTAGACATATCAGATTTCCCAAAAGGAATATATCTCTTAAAAGTTTCAAATTTAAACGCTATTGAATACAAAAAACTCATCATACAGTAATACATATATTATTTAATTTTTAAAAAAAGATGTCTGTTGTTCCAATAGAACAACAGACATCTTAACAAAAGTCTTAATTGCACTATTTTATCGCCTATTAAAATTTTCTCTGTGTAATAAAAAAGCTTTGTAATTGCAACCTATTTGAATATA
>CAYRBL010000048.1:5029-13683 GCA_964422385.1 uncultured Bacteroides sp. | reverse complement strand
TAATAATAAAGGCAAAATTACGAATTACGAATTACGAATTACGGGTTTTTGCATAAAGTTAAGACATCTAATAAAAATAAAAGCCTTCATCTTTTAAGTAAGATGAAGGCTTTTTTTAAAAATTGTTTAGTTGAATTAAATTTTACGATTAAATAAAAAGGGGAATTAATCTTCAGTAATGGCCAAAAGCTTATGTACTTTTGGATCCAATGGCTTTGGAATATCTAAAGCCAAAAGCACATTATCTTTTCGGTAAAAGACAATAATTGTAGTTTGTTTAGTTTTAGAAAATCCGTTATTTTCTAATTCTTTTATCGAGTAGGAGTTTCCAACAGTAAATTGATTTTCCATTATAAAAATGTAATTAAAAAATAAAAAGAATACTGCAAAAATAGTATTTATTTTTAATATACAAACTTAATGTCTTCGTAAAATATTTATTTATACATAAATTATGTTAAAACAAAATGCAATTCTTATTTTAAAAATAAAAGAAAAAATAAGTTATGGTAGCAAAAAAAAGAACTATAGTACTGTTAGATTTGCAAAAATAAGATGACTTTAAATTTATTTTATAACAATAAGCTATTTATTACGTTTGTTTTTTATAATTTTGAATCAAAATTTAAATATGTTTGCAAAAGACTTAATAGACGAAACAATATTGCCTGTAAAAACATCTGATAGCGGTGCTTTGGCATTGACAATGATGGATGAATATAAAGTTTTGCATCTGCCAATTGTTAATAATATTGATTATTTAGGTTTGATAACCGAAGAAGATATTTATACAAATAACCATTTTGATGATGCATTGGGCACACATACCCTCTCGCTAAATCGCCCATATGTAAGCGAGAATCAACATATTTTTGAAGCAATAAAATTGTTTGCAGAGCTGGAACTAACCTTGTTGCCTGTAGTGGATACCAAAGAAAATTATTTGGGAGTTATATCAAAAAAGAATCTTATCGAAGAGTTTTCGGAGATAACTGCAGTAAAAAATCCTGGTGCAATACTTGTGCTCGAAGTAAGTAATAACGATTATTCCTTAGCTGAAATCGCACAGATTGTAGAGTCGAACGATACCAAAATACTCAGTACTTACATCACTTCTCATCCTGATTCAACCAAAATTGACGTAACTTTAAAGCTAAATAGGATGGAAATTGCAGGACTTTTGCAGACTTTTAACCGATACAATTATATAGTAACTGCAATATATGCCGAACCCGAAACCAACGACGATCTACAGGATAGATATGATGCTTTGATGAAGTACTTGAGCATATAAATCAATTAAGAATTACGAATTAAGAATTAAAAATTACGAATTACGAATTACGCCTGCCTGACGGTAGGCAGGAATTACGAAAGTAATATTAAATATACTATTTATAGAACCTATTCTAATATTTCAAATTTATTGAGAACAATTTTAAGTATATTCTTTTTAATTATTATTAATACTATGCTGATGGGCAGTAGTATTAGAAGCGAAACTTCAGACTCAACTAAAGTAATTGTTCGTGCTATAATAATTGATGGGAATAAAATTACTAAAGACTATATTGTGCTACGCGAACTACAGTTTAGGACTGGGGATACACTTGATGCAGCAGTTATAAATAATAAACTTAAAAAGAGCTCTGAGAATTTGATGAATACTTCTTTGTTTAACTTTGTAACGATCACTCCTGATTTTTCAGTTGCAAATGAAGTTAAAATAAGAATAAAACTTACCGAACGATGGTATATATGGCCTATCCCTGAGTTCGATTTGGCCGACCGAAATTTTAATACCTGGTGGAAAACGAAAGATTTTAATAGGGTAAATTATGGTGTTGACCTTACTGCTTATAATTTTAGAGGTCGAAAAGAGATATTATCCTTTGTTTTTAGTCTGGGTTACGATGAAAATTATGGGATTTCTTACACCATACCTTATATTAATAAAGAGAAAACACTTGGTTTGAACTTTGGCACCAACATAGTTTACAATCACGAAATAGCTTTAAAAACTTTTCAGAATAAAATTGTCTTTTTTAAGCTATCAGATATTAATCTTAAAACTACTTTTAATACTGAAGTTGGGCTTACTTATAGAAGAAATATTCACACCACTCACGATATAAATATTGGATATAATAATTATCATTTTGCGGATACCGTACTGAAAGTGAATACTGATTATTCGGTAAACACTACTGCTACCAATGTTAGTTTTATCAATTTTAGCTATCAATTTAAAAGGGATTATCGCGATTATAAACCCTATCCTTTAAATGGAAGTTATTTTGATGTGCTTATTTTAAAAAATGGAATAGGACTTTTAAATAAGGAAAGTATTAACACTTATAGTATCGAAAGTTCATATAGACGGTATTGGAAACTCAATCAAAGATTTTATTTAGCTTCGGGATTAACATTAATGCAAGCTTCGGAGAGTCCTTATTTTTTACAAAATGGATTGGGATATGGCCGCGATTTTGTTCGTTCGTATGAATATTATGTTATAAATGGCCAAAGTTTTGGCTTGTTGAAAACAAATTTTAAATATAATCTAATCCCTTCAGGTGTAAAAAAAATAAAATTGCTATCTACTGAAAAATTTAACACAATACCTTATGCTTTTTATGTAAATTTGTATGCCGATTTAGCCTACGTATATTCTAAAACAAAAGACGCAAATAATCCTTTGAATAATGAATTATTAATTGGTACAGGAGTCGGTTTGGATTTTGTAACGTATTATGATAAAGTGTTGAGGTTAGAATATTCGATTAATAAAAAAGGAGAACGCGGGATATTTATACATTTTATGACATCTATTTAAAATAAAAAGAGCAATGAAAATAGCATTATTTGGAAAAAACTTAACAGAAAACAATGTTGAATACGTTCAATTATTAGCTGACAAAATAGCAGCATTAGGAATCTCAATGGTGATTTATGAAGCTTTTTACAATACAATTATTAAATCAATACGTTTTAGTGAGAATGTCCAAACATTTTCAAGTCATATAGAGATTAAAAAGGATGTAGATTTTTTATTATCTATAGGTGGCGACGGAACTTTATTAGACACCATTACTTTGGTAAGAGATTCGGGAGTACCTATTTTAGGAATCAATTTAGGTAGACTTGGTTTTTTGGCAAGTATCAACAAAGAAATGATTATTCCTGCATTAAATTCGCTGTTGGAAGGCAATTATATTTTAGATAAACGAACATTGGTAAGCTTAGAAACTCCCTCAAATCCATTTGGAGAAATGAATTATGCATTAAACGAAATGACCGTTTACAAACAATTACCATTATCAATGATACGCGTAAAAGTATTTGTAGATGGAGAATTTTTAAATACATATTGGTCGGATGGATTGATAATAGCGACACCTACAGGTTCAACAGCCTATTCATTGAGTTGTGGGGGACCGATAATCACACCAGATTCCGAAAATTTTATCATCACGCCAATATCTACACACAATTTAACGGTACGTCCTATCGTTATACCCGATAGTTGTGAAATAAAAATAGAAGTTGAGACGCGAGATGAAGAATATTTAGTAAGTTTAGATTCAAGGTCAGCAGCTATCAAAGACACAACGGAACTAATAGTGCGTAAAGAAAAGTTTAAGATAAATTTGGTTAGATTAAATAATCAAAACTTTTTTTCGACCATACGACATAAGCTGTTATGGGGTTCGGATGCTAGAAACTAAGATGGACTTAACACTTTGAAATATTAAATAAGCTTAAGTATAAAATCAAATATCTAAACAATATTGTATTATTAAAAAAAAAGAAGTACTTTTGCTGACTATTGAGAAGTCCGTTTTTATAGTGGATTTATATTATAAATGTTTTAATTAAAACAATAATAAAATGAAGAAAATTCTTGTTGTTTTTTGTTTATTAGTGATAGGATTTAGTGCAAAATCCCAAAGGTCTGAATACGGTATATTTTTAGGCACTTCATTCTATATGGGGGATATCAACACTTCCAAACTTTTTTACAAAGCAAATCCTGCTTTTGGTGTTGCATACAGATATAATTTCGACCCACATTGGGCATTCAAGTTAAGTGCTATTTACGGTACTATTGAAGCCTATGATTCGGATTTTGGTAATTCAAGAAACCTTAGTTTTAAATCACCATTAATGGAATTCTCTGGACAGATAGAGCTTAATTTCTTACAATATTTCACAGGGAGCAAAAGCCATAGATTCTCTCCATTTATATTTACAGGGATATCTTTGTTCTCCTTCAATCCACAGGCCTATACTATAGATTCATCAACTTTAGTAAGCAAATGGTACGACTTACAACCATTGGGAACCGAAGGACAAGGCTTAGTAGCATACCCTGATAGAAAACCATATTCGCTTACACAAATTGCTATTCCTTTTGGTATTGGTTTTAAATATAGCATTTCAAAAGCTGTATGTATAGCTTTAGAATGGGGAATTAGAAAAACATTTACCGATTATTTAGATGATATAAGTGCTACCTATGTTGACCCTACTACACTACAAGCTGAGCATGGAAAAATTGCAGTATCATTAGCCGATAGAACCAACGAATTAATAGATCCTAATACTGGTACATATATGCCACGCCATGTTGAATATGAATCAAGAGGTAATTCAGCAACTAAAGATTGGTATTCATTTGCAGGTATCACTGTTACATTTAAACTTGGATATAATTCGAAACCATCATGTTTTGATAAAGGGTTTAATTATAAAGATAATATTTATAAATAAATCCACTACTTGACTTTTATTCAAATTATGAGTGATCTTAAAGAAAAAATAGACAAGAATAAACTGCCAAAACACATTGCAATTATCATGGATGGTAATGGCAGATGGGCAAAGCAAAGACAACAAGAAAGAGTTTTTGGTCACGAAAGTGGTGTTATTTCTGTAAAAGAAACTGTAGAAACAGCAGCTGAATTAGGGATAAAATATTTAACACTGTATGCTTTTTCAACTGAGAATTGGAATCGACCTAAAGAAGAAGTTGATGCTTTAATGAATATATTAGTAAAAACAATAAATCAAGAAGCAAAGACACTAAATGATAATAATATTCGTTTAACTGCTATCGGGGACCTCGAGAGTCTCGAAAAAGAAACGTATGACGAACTCATGATAGCAATAAATAATACAGCACAAAACGATAAAATGACTCTGATCTTAGCATTGAGTTATAGCTCGAAGTGGGAAATCACTACAGCTGTAAAAAATATTGCTCTTAAAGTAAAGAACAATGAGCTGGAGCCAGAACAAATAGATCAAGAGTTAATATCATCCTATCTATCTACTTCAAATATCCCCGATCCTGAAATGTTAATCAGAACTAGTGGCGAGTATAGAATAAGTAATTTTTTACTTTGGCAAATTGCTTATGCAGAATTATTTTTTACTCAGAAACTATGGCCTGATTTTAGGAAAGAAGATCTTTATCTCGCAATCTTAGATTACCAAAGCAGGGAACGAAGATTCGGATTAACCAGTGAACAACTTAATAACTTATTTAGCTAATGAAATTAAAAACAATTCTAGTTTTAGCTTTACTTATCCTTCTTGTTAATATATCCTACTCTCAAATTATTATCGGAAGTGAGTTATCTGAAATAGATTACACCACTCCAAAAGAATATGAAATCGGTGGAATAACTGTTACCGGAGTTCAGTTTCTTGATAATAATATGCTGATTATTCTTTCGGGATTAACAGTAGGTAGTACTATTACTATTCCTGGAGATAAGATAATAAACGCGATAGATAAACTTTGGGAACAAGGCTTATTTGAAAACGTAAAAATATCAGCAACAAAATTAGTAGGAAAAACAATCTTTTTAGACATCTACTTACAGGAAAGACCCCGAATGTCAAAGTTTAAGTTTAATGGCATTCGTAAAGGAGAAGCTGATAAAGTAAGAGAGGAAATAAAACTAACAAGTGGTGATGTTATTACAGAGAATGTAATAATACGAGCTAAGAATGCTATTACAAAATATTTTGTTAAAAAAGGCTTTCTTAACACAGAGGTTAATATTAGTCAAGAAAAAGATACTACTATAACAAATAGCGTTATCCTTACAATTGATATTAAGAAAAATCATAAAGTAAAACTTGAGAATATTCGAATTCATGGGAATAATAGTTTAACTGAAGAACAAGTTAGACGTGCCATGAAAGAAACAAAAGAAAAGAGGATCTATCGTATATTTAAAACATCTAAGTTTATTGAAGATGATTTTAAAGAAGATCTTGTTAAGATAATCGATAAATATAATGAACTAGGGTTTAGAGATGCTAAGATCATTAAAGATTCTTTATCTAAAGTTAATGATCGTTTAGACAACCTTGACATATATGTTTTCGAAGGAAAGAAATATTATTTTAGAAACATTAGTTGGATAGGGAATACAAAATATACTTCACAACAACTTGACGAGATATTGAAAATTAAAAAAGGTGAAGTATATAACCAAACAAATCTCAATAGAAACTTATCATTTAATCCAAATGGATTTGATGTAAGTTCTCTTTATATGGATGATGGTTATTTGTTTTTTCAGGCAGTTCCTGTAGAAGTACAAGTTGATAATGACTCTATAGATATTGAAGTTAGAATAAGAGAAGGAAAACAAGCTCGTATTAATAAAGTTACTATCAGAGGTAATACCAAAACTAACGACCACGTTGTTTTAAGAGAAATAAAAACATTACCTGGTCAGCTCTTCAGTCGTTCTGATGTTATCAGAACAACTCGTGAGCTTGCTCAATTAAGATATTTTAATGCTGAAACTATACAGCCAATACCAACTCCTAACCCTGAAAATGGTACAGTAGATATTGAATATTCTGTTGAGGAAACCTCTTCAGATCAAGTTGAATTATCCGGTGGATGGGGTGGAGGAATGGTTGTTGGAACCTTAGGTTTATCTTTTAATAACTTTTCGGCTCGCAACTTCTTTAAGAAAGATGCATGGAGACCTTTGCCTGCGGGTGATGGACAAAAGCTAAGTTTAAGAGGTCAAACCAATGGTAAATATTACTATTCAATTAACGCTTCTTTCACCGAACCATGGTTGGGTGGTAAAAAACCAAACGCATTAAGTGTTTCGGTTTATCATTCGGTGCAGTCCAATGGGCTAGCATCAACAGATGCAACTTACGCTTCTTTGGCTATCAATGGCGTTTCGGTTAGCTTGGGAAAAAGATTAAAATGGCCTGATGATTACTTTACAATGTCACACGGTTTATCTTTCCAAAGCTATACTTTGAAGAATTATTCTTCTTTATTTACATTTGCAAATGGATATTCTAACAACTTTAACTATAACCTTACAATTGCACGTAACTCTATTGATGCACCAATTTATTCAAGAAATGGATCACAGATAACTTTACTTCTTCAAACATCTCCTCCATATTCTCTTATTTCTGGTAAGAACTTTAGTGGTGCTTCAGATCAGGAGAAATATAGATTCCTTGAATACTATAAATGGAAGTTTAACATCTCTTGGTTCTTTAATATTGCTGATAAGTTAGTATTAAATACAAGAGCTAAGTTTGGTGCTTTAGGTTATTATAATAAAGATATAGGTTATCCTCCTTTCGAAAGATTTTATGTAGGTGGTGATGGTCTTTCAGGTTATGCTCTTGATGGTCGCGAATTAGTTGGGTTAAGAGGTTATGGTAATAATACTTTAACTCCGATGGGAAATAGCGGTTATGTTGGAGGTACCTCTTTTGATAAACTTACAATGGAACTAAGGTATCCTTTATCGCTTAACCCTAATGCAACAATCTTTGCACTTACTTTCTTAGAAGGTGGAAACTGTTGGTCATCGTTCAAGAATTTTAATCCATATAATATGTACAAATCTGCAGGTTTTGGATTCAGAGTATTTCTACCTATGTTTGGTATGTTAGGTCTTGACTGGGGTTATGGCTTCGATGCAATAAAAGGAAATCCAAGTGCTGCAGGTGGTCAATTCCATTTCTCGATTAATCAATCTATAGATTAGTTTGTTTTTTGGCATAATATTTGAGTAAAGCACAACAAGAAATTTTAATATAATAATAATATGAGAAAAATAGCTTTCGTAATAATAGCTTTAATGTTTCTAACATTAAATACAACTTTCGGTCAAAAATATGCTTATGTTGATACCGAATATATATTAGATAATATTCCTGAATACAAAGATGCCCAAACAGAATTAGACCAATTGTCGAAACAATGGCAAAAAGAAATTGAGCAGAAGTTTAAGGAAATTGATAATCTATATAAGAACTTTCAAGCTGAATCAGTATTATTACCAGAAGAAGTAAAGAAAAAACGTGAAGCTGAAATCATCAATGCTGAAAAAGAAGCAAAGGAACTTCAGAAGAAAAGATTTGGTAAAGATGGTGACCTTTTCAAAAAGAGACAAGAGTTGGTAAAACCACTTCAAGATAAGATTTATAATGCGATTGAAAAAAGAGCTCAGGATAAATCATACATCTTTATATTTGATAAAGCAGGTAGCTTAACTATAATGTATGCCGACCCTAAATATGATATCAGCGATGAAATATTAGACGATATGGGTTATAAATTAAATAAAACTAAAACTTCTACAACT
>CAYRBL010000048.1:2283-4929 GCA_964422385.1 uncultured Bacteroides sp. | reverse complement strand
CAAAAGGTGCTTAAACTAGGACATATTGATTCTAATGAATTGTTGAAATTAATGCCAGGAAGAGATTCTGCACAGAACGAACTTCAGAAACACGGCAAAGAGTTACAAACAACTTTAGAAGGTATGCGTACTGAATTAGAATCTAAATACCGTGCCTATAAAGAAGGCTTAAGTGAAATGTCTGAATTAATCAGAGCTAGTAAAGAAAAAGAACTTCAGGATATGCAAGCTCGTATTGAAGAATTTCAAACTAATGCTCAGAAAGATCTTCAAGAAAGAGAAAAGAAATTATTGACACCTATTATCAATAAAGCTAAAGCTGCGATAGAAGATGTAGCTAAAGAAAACAAATATACTTATGTATTCGACAGCGGTGTCGGTGTTTTACTATATTCTGATTCCAGTGACGATCTTCTTCCACTAGTTAAAAAGAAACTTAATTTAAAATAAAATGTAAAGGCTGTTGTAAAAGACAGCCTTTTTATTTGTTGTCATCTTTTATTTAAAATCAAATACAATGAAAAGAATCCTTTTATTAAGCTTTTGCCTGTTGGTTTCAGGAGTGTTGTTTTCTCAAACTACAGATAAAAAAGTAAAGAAACTACCTTCTATAGTTGTTAAAACTTTAGATGGAAAAACAATTAATACTTCTGAGCTATCTAATGATGGCAAACCTTTCGTTATTACTTTCTGGGCTACATGGTGCAAACCTTGCCAAAAAGAATTAACAGCAATCAATGAAGTTTATGAAGAATGGCAGAAAGAAACTGGGATGAAACTTATTGTTATTTCTATAGACGATGCACGTTCTTCAGCCAATGTTTTACCTATCGTTAATGGTCGTGGCTGGACTTTCCAATTTCTTTTGGATGTTAATAGTGACTTTAAAAGAGCGATGAACGTAAATAACATCCCTCATACTTTTCTTATTAATGGTAATGGCGAGATCGTTTGGCAGCATACTTCCTTTTCTGAAGGCAGCGAGTTGGAACTTATTGAAAATATTAAGAAATTAATTAAAGGAGAGAGCATCTCCGAAACTAAGTAATATCTGTTCTTAAATCATTTTATTAATTAATAAAGAATAGCTTTGAAAAACAATTACACTTCTATTCATTGGAAAGTACTTTTGGTGTTAGCATTGATACCTGTGCTTTCTTTTTCTCAAAATATAAATTCGGGTAGCGTTCAAGGGAATTTCCAGATGGATGCGCAGTATTATAAAAAGGATTCAGCTATAGGTACACCGGATGTTCCTCAGAAAATACTGATGAATGCGTTTCTTAATCTTATTTATACCAATGGAAACTTTTCTACAGGTTTGAGATACGAGAGTTATCGCGACCCTATGCTTGGTTTCGATAGCCGTTATAAAGGTAGTGGTATTGCTTACCGTTATGCTTCTTACAAAGTTGAGGACTTCGAAATAACTGTTGGTAATTTCTATGAACAGTTTGGAAGTGGATTGATATTTAGAAGCTACGAAGAACGTAATCTTGGTTTGGATAATGCTATGGACGGTGTTAAAGTACGTATTAATCCAACAAAAGGTGTAGTATTAAAAGCATTGGTAGGCACACAAAGATACTTCTGGGATATGGGTCCAGGTATTGTTAGAGGTGCTGATCTCGATTTTAATTTAAATGATATTGTGGCTAAGATGGCCGAGAATAAGACAAGGATTTCTTTCGGCCTTAGTGGTGTAAGTACCTACGAAGCTACTGAAGATATCCTTTACGATGCTACTCAAAAGTATGTTTTGCCCGAGAATGTAGCTGCTTTTGCAGGTAGATTCAACATATCGAGAGGCAGGGTAAGTTTGATGACAGAGTACGCTTACAAATCCAATAACCCTAGTGCTGCCAATGGTTTTATATACAAACCTGGTGAAGCTTTGTTGGTTTCGGCTACCTATTCTCAAAAGGGTTTGGGTGTGATGTTAGCTGCAAAAAGAATAGATAATATGGCTTTCAAATCAAAGCGTACAGAGTTGGGCAATATGCTTAACCTTAATTACCTTCCCGCTCTTACCCGTCAACATTCTTATAGCTTATCTGCAATTTATCCTTACGCTTCTCAGCCTAATGGCGAGATGGGTTTACAGGGTGAGGTTACTTATACCATTCCTAAAAATACAAAGCTTGGTGGTGCTTATGGTGCCGAAATTAAAGCTAATTATTCTTTAGCAAAGTCAATTGAAAAGATAAAGTTAAACGATACAACTGCTATCGGTCAAGGGGGGACTGATGGTTATACTTCAGGTTTCTTTAAGTTTGGTAACGAAACTTACTTCCAGGATTTCAATATAGAGGTAACAAAGAAGCTTTCTAAAACCGTTAAGGTGATGTTGTCTTATGTAAATCTTACCTACAACAAAGCTATTATCGAAGTACATCCTGGTAGCCCTACTGTTTATTCTGATATTATTATTGGGGAGATTACCTATAAATTTAACAATAAGAAATCGCTTAGAACCGAGATCCAACACCTATCTACAAAGCAAGATCAGGGCAATTGGGCTGAGGCTATGTTAGAGTATTCTATTGCGCCTCTATGGTTTTTCTCTGTTGCCGATATGTATAATTATGGCAATAGCGACGACAGTAAAAAGATACATTATTATAATGTATGTATGGCTTATAATAA
>CAYRBL010000048.1:0-2183 GCA_964422385.1 uncultured Bacteroides sp. | reverse complement strand
GTTCCTGTAAAGGACTGGTATGGTAAGAAAATATTATTGGAAGATTACACCGGACATTCTTGTGTAAACTGCCCAAGAGCAGCCAAAGCAGCTAGGAATCTTGAAGCATTGTATGGCGAAAAACTAATTGTAATGTCAGTGCATGTTGGCGATTTTGCTTTACCTGCTCCTGGTGATGGCTTACCTGAGGATTTCCGTACACAAGCAGGTACTGATTGGGACAATAAATTCATACATACAGCCACTGGTACCGGCTTGCCTAATGGTATGGTAAACAGATGGGGTTTTCCTACAACTTCGAATATTATTGGTGATGGTGCGTGGGGTTCGAAGATTAGTTCTATGATGACACAAGTGCCATATATGTCAGTAGCTTTCCAAAACAATATATATACTGCTGCTGATAGTACTGTTTCGGGTACTGTTAAAGTTAAGGTGTTAAAAGTAAATAACTATAAGACTAATTTAACGATATGCATTACCGAAGATAGTATTATAGCAGGACAAAAGAATAGTGTTAGTTTTGGCGATCCTTCCTTGCCTGCTTTTGTGCCTAATTATAATCACATGCACTTGTTAAGAGGGTCGATTAATGGTTCGTGGGGAAGTACAGTTTTTGATGGAACAGCATATAATCTGGTAGGTACCGAGAAGCCTACTTCTTATACTTATAAGATACCTAAATCTCTTTGGAAAGTAAAGAACTTGCATTTGATAGCATTTGTTTACGATGCCAACACTTACGAAGTATTGCAAGCCGAAGAAATACCGGTGCAGTAGGGGAGGTCAATTAATAATTAATATTTATTAATTAAGACGTCATTACGATTAACCTCAACCGTCATTGCGAACGAAGCGAAGCAATCTAATTTGGTGATTTATTGGTCTTTCGATATAAGAATAAAACACTAACTCCTCCCTTCTCAGTGGACATTAGGTTGGGTTTAAAAAACCTTCATCATGTAATTGATGAAGGTTTTTTCTTTTCCTAAAAGACTAAAAGCCTAATAGTCTATTTTACTTTTCAATTATTAATTATTAATTATTAATTGTTAATTGATATTTGTTAATTTTGCACTATGAAAGCTCACTTAAGTTTATTTGCTACCAGTTTGATTTTTGGATTAAACTATTGGGTGTCTAAAGGACTGATGCCCGGCTCGTTCAACCCTGTTCAACTGGTACTACTTCGTGCTGTTGGAGCATTAATATTAGTTTGGACCATCCAATTGTTTTACGACAACGAAAAGATAGCCCGCAAAGATATGTTGTTGCTTTTTGTATGTAGTTTGTTTGGCATTACGCTAAACCAAGGCTTATTTTACCTAGGCTTGAACCTAACATCTCCTGTTGATGCTTCTATAATACACACAGCCAATCCTATACTCGTAATGTTAATTGCTGCTTTTATCATTAAAGAACGTATAACTTTGCTTAAATCTGTTGGTATTTTCTTAGGCATGAGTGGTGCTTTAATAATAGTGCTTTATGGCAAACATAAAGTGATAGGTACTGGCACTTTAGAGGGCAATTTGTTGATATTAGCCAATGGTTTATCTTATGCCATTTACTTAGTAATGGTAAAGCCTATTATGGCGAAGTACAAACCTTTAACTGTACTTAAATGGGTGTTCTTATTTGGTTTCATATTGACTCTTCCTTTTATTGCCATCAACAAAGAGCCGATACAATGGCAAGCTGTGACGCTAAAGGCGTGGATTGCTCTTTTGTACATCATTGTTTTTAATAGTTTTGTTGCCTATTTGCTAATTGTATATGCCTTAAAGAATGTTAAGGCCACCGTAGCGGGCTTCTACGCCTACTTACAGCCGCTTATAGCTGCCATAATAGGTATTGTTATCGGTGTTGAGTTACCGGATATGGTTAAAATTGCAGCAGCCATCCTTATATTTACAGGTGTATATTTAGTTAGTAAGAAAAAGGTGGAAATAAATTAATTTAAACTTCAGTTTAGCATCCCATTTTCATTAAATTTTAAGATAATTCTTATAGATTTATAGATTGTTTTTAAAATTTTAGAATGATTTCTTTTATATTTTTCTTTTTACTTATTAATAATGAATTTACTATTATTATAAGTGATGTTTATTTTAATAAATAATAGTATAAAATTGCCAATCAACTCATTTTATTTATAAAAATCATAATAAAATCTTATTAAA
>CAYRBL010000047.1:0-13686 GCA_964422385.1 uncultured Bacteroides sp. | reverse complement strand
GTCCTTTACTAAAAGTGTCAACAATATAAATTCCCATTGTGAAATTGCCAGTAGTGTGTTGACGGACTACAATTATGTTTGCAATTCCTTTCTCTTGCCAATTATTATTTATGTAGCATTTATAAATAGGAAGTGTCCTGGCTTTAGTCTTTATATAAGCAACTGGAGTTAAAATAGTTTTTTGGTTTTTTTTTGTCATAATAAAGGGAATAAACTTCCATTATATTTTTTCTATTTCTTCAAAATTATCGTCTCTCTCTATTAAGAATGCCTTTCCATCGACACCAAAATCTATATCCATTAATTCTATATTTTCGTCATCCTCTTCAAGTATATATTTAGTGGTTTCAAAATTCTTTTGAGGTTTGTAATTATTATCTTCTGCAAAAGCTATTGCGCCATAAATAATATTATGAGCTAATACATAATCTATATTAATAAGAGTTAAGAATTCTTCTTTCTGTGGGATGTAAGTTGCAATATAGTCCTCTAAAACTTCTTGAGGTTCATTAAACTTAACTGTAGATACCAACAGCCCTTTACAGAAAACATCTACTATGTATAATCCAAAAGAGTACTTATTATTAATATGCTGTCGAGCAATTATAATATGTGCCAATCCTTTTTCTTGCCAATCTGTATTTATATAGCATTTATAAATAGGTAAAGTTCTAGCCTTGGTCTTAATATATTCGATCGGGCTTAATTGTTTTTGCTGTGTTGTCTGTTTTTTCTTAGCCATTTGTATTATATATATAATGCAAAGGTACTCTTATTCTCCAATAGTAAAATTTTATTTATATAAGAATGTTCTTTCTTATTTTATCTAAGTAAAATTACGTATAGAAAAAACCGTAGTTTAACTGATTGTGCAATTTTTGAAAAAGTCTTAATTTTGCACTTTCATAATAAAAAAAGCTATGGAGCACCCTATAAGCCTACCAAGGATTGTAGGGTGTAATATAGTAAAAGAAGAAAAGATATAAAAAATATAAATTATAATAAAGAAACAACTTTGAAATCATATAACTTTTACCTGGAAAGAGGATTCTTTCAACATTAATAGAGTAAACCAACCGGTTTATTCTTTTAGTGCTTTTCATAATTATGTTTTGGCTGTTATTCGTGAGAATGGCAGCCTTTTTTTTGTATATGTTTAAAGGATGTTGAAAATAGTTTAAACGTTGTATTTTTAAAACTGAATGTTTAATACGTAATTTTACGCATAAAAAATCGGTATAAGTCCTTAGTTAAAATAAAATAGTTTTTAGTAATTTTGCAGCTTCATAGGGAATTTAATAAGTGGTAAAAAAAATGAGCTTGTCTTTTTGGCAAGCTTTTTTTATTTTAGGTAAAATTGGATTATTCTTATAAAATCATTTCATATTTTTTAAAAAAAACTTAAATAATGAAGAGGTTTTCTTGGAATACCAACTCCTCTTCTTGGAGTTCCAACTCTACTTATTAAATCTGGAATGTATTTTCTTATTGAGGGAATTCCTTCTCATATATGTTGAATTAGTTTTCTTATACTTCCAACTACTTTTCTTACATTTCCAACTACTTTTCTTGGAGTTCCAACTCTATTTCTTACATTTCCAATTCCATTTCTTGGAGTTCCAACTCCATTTCTTGGAGTTCCAACTCTATTTCTTGGAGTTCCAAAAATAAATTCTCCCTGTGATTTAGTATGTTGTGAAGATTTTTTTAAATTATTTCTAAAAAATAATTTTTTAAAAAAAGAATTTAACGCAAAAATGCAAATGATTTGGTGATAGAGAAATTTGGTGAATTGGTGATTTGGTACTTTAGCTGGTTTCCAACCGAAAACAAAATTAAGGATAGAAATTTTATTAGGATAAAATTGAACTTAAATGTCTTTTTACTAGCTTTAAATATACTCAAACCACTTTTTGAACTAAGTATATTATGATAAAACAAATTGTTTTGCCATAAAACTAATTATATTATCATAATAATAAAATGCCTGAAGTGGGAAATAGTTTATTTCGAGTAAAAGTATCTTTGTTTTTGCATTAAATGAACATAAATTTAGGATAAAATCACTTATTTTATCGTTTAGAAAACGCAAACCGCTTTTTGTACAAAGTATATTGTCATAATAATAATTGTTTTTTGCTCGACAATAAAATGATTGAGCAAGGAACAATTTGTTCATAAGAGGAAAATCATTCTTTTTTACGTAAAAAAATAATATCTATTAAAGAACTCAAAGAAAAATATTCCAATCAAATGGGTTTATACAATTTTAATTGATACTCCCATTCATTTATCCGTAAAATTACGTAGCATAAAACGGTATAAATACGTATTGTTACTGTTGAGGAAATTCCGTTAATTTGCAGGTTTTATAATAATATAATAAAGAATGAAAATTGAAAAGTTCATGCTTTATTAAGGATTAAATTAAAGAAAAAAACTATAGAGAAATAATATTTTGGAAGTAGTGTAAATTAATAGTTTATTTGATTAATTATGCTGTAATCATAAATAATCTTAAATACTTTTGGAGCTATCGCTTTTTAGAGAACTATTTTTTGAGTGCTTTGTTTTTTATTATTAAAATAATGATTTAGTTGAAATAGGTTTTAAGAACTTTTTTAGGAATATTTAACATTTTGTTAACAGTCTTTTAAACCTATACGAAACCCCTTAAAATAGTGTAAAAGGCATAGCTTAGCTATTGCTAAATATAGATTTTTGTTAAGATGAACTTAATAAAATTTAACAAATTTATTGAATTACATATTGATTTTTTTAATATTTTTGAACACTTATTTATAACGACACAAGAAATAAACATTAATAATAACAAATACAATAGATTATGGAATACAAAGTAGAGACTTTACCACCTTAGATTATACTGCAAAGCTATGTATACTCTATAATAGAGAGAAAGTTAAGATATATATTTTTATAATTTTTTATTTTTTTCAATTAAATTTTTAATCTTTATGAGAAAATTTTTTATTTTATTCATTTTTGCAACCTTGTTTGTGTTTTCAGGCTTAAACTTGAAGGCTCAAACACCTGCACCTTATTGCTATACCGGCTTAACGGGTAGTGATTATTGTGCAGGTTACAATATTGCACAGGTTACAATTGGTACTATGAACAATACTGTTCATAATGCTTGCGGAGTTTATGGAGTATCTTATGGTATTTACTCTACAACTGCAACCTTGTTAAAAGGGATGACTTACACAGTTGGTGTAGACCCTGGTACAAGTGCTTCTATTATTTCTGTATGGTTCGATTGGAATCATGATGGAACATTAGATGCTACAGAATGGACTCAGGTAGCCACATGTGGTGCTGCATCTACTCTTAATACGGTTTCAATCACTGTTCCAGCAAATGCTGTAAGTGGTACAACACGTATGAGAATACGTACACGTCTTTGCAATAATACAAATGGTGCTGTTGATGCATGTACATCATTCGGATCAGGTATTACCGAAGATTATGACTTAACTGTACTTCCTCCAACTTCACCTTATTTGGTTACAACTCCAGGTGGAAACAATTTTAACTATGCTATTTTTGGTAGCTCTTCAGCTCCAAAAACTTTTGTAATTACTGGTGCTAACTTAACAGCAGGTGGTGGTAATATTACTATTAATACACCTTCAGGTTTTCAAGTTTGCGCAACTTCAAACGGTACCTATACAAATTCAATTACAAAAACATACTCAGGAACAACTTTTTTAGATAGTGTTTATGTACGTTTTACTCCATTAGCAGCCAATACTTCATATTCTGGTAACTTAACATTATCAGGTGGTGCAGCTAGTGGGACAGCTCCTTTATCAGGAACTTCATCATTAATATATTGTAATTCTGCTTCAGGATATACTTCATATGATAATATAACAAATGTTAGTTTTGGAGGTATTAATAATACTTCTTTTGCATCTTTATATACAAATTATACAACTTCAGTAACACCTGCTCAATTAATACAAGCTGTTAACTATCCATTTTCTGTTACAGTTGCAAATCCATTAAGCCCTACAGCAACTAATTATTGCATGGCATGGATTGACTGGAATCAAGATGGAGTTTTTGATATGGCTACTGAATTAATTTATAGCGGTACTTATGGATCTGCAGCTACTTTAACTGGTAGTGTAATAGTACCTACAACAGCTATGACAGGACCAACAAGAATGAGAGTAATGGCTGTTTATTATTATCAGCCTACAACTGCATGTTGGAATTATGGAACTAATAACTACTCTTATGGTGAAACCGAAGATTATACTGTAAATGTATTAGCTAATACTACTCCTTATATTAGTAGTACTCCAGCAATGAGTGCTTTTGGGTATGTTGCTTTTGGTGGTTCATCAACAGCAACTACATTTAATTTAACAGGCGGTAACCTTACAGGTGCTCCTGGTACAATCAATGTAACTGCTCCTGCAGGTTTCCAAGTTTCTACAAATGGAACTAATTATGGACAAACAGCTACTGTTAATTATACAGCAGCAACTATGAATACAACTCCATTATATTGTAAATTTATACCTACAGCAGCTAATGCTAATTATACTGGTAATATTACTTTATCAGGAGGTGGTGCTAACTGGACTTTAGGTGTTAGTGGTACTTCTTTATTAATATATTGTGCATCTAATGCAACTTCTACTGCTGATGAAGAAATATTAAATGTAACTGTTGGTTCATTAAATAATTCTTCTGTTTGCGGTACTCTTGCTCCAGGAGCAAGTTCAATATCTTCAGAATATAGTGACTATACATTAGCAGTTTCTGCTCCTACTTTCGTAATTGGACAAACAGTACCTCTAAGTGTACAAGTAGGTACTTGCGGTGGTAACTATACTAACTTTACAGGTATTTGGATTGACTATAATCAAAATGGAATCTGGGATGCTGGCGAACAAGTTTATGCTTCAGCAGCTGGTACCTCTGGTCCACATTTCGAAACAGGTAATATTACCATACCAGCAACAGCTACTACTGGTTTAACCAGAATGAGAGTTATAACTGAAGAATCAACAGCTCCAGTTCCATGTGGTACTTATACATGGGGTGAAACTGAAGATTATATGGTAAATATTGTTGTTGCAGGATCACCTTACTTTACATTAACTCCAGGTGGTAACAACTTTAATTACTGTTTATTTGGTAACTCATCAGCACCAGCTGCTATTAATATTGCAGGTACCAATTTAACGGGTGCTCCTGGTACTATTACAGTTAATGCACCTACAGGATTTGTAATTTCAACTACATCAGGTGGTACTTATGGTGCTTCTTTAACATTACCTTATACTACAGCTAATCCTTCAATTACTATTTATGCTAAATTTATACCTTTAGCAGCAAATACTAATTATTCAGGTAATTTAACAATTACAGGTGGTGGTACAAGTATTGCTGCTTATTTACAAGGTACATCTATATTACAATATTGTCCTTCAAAATCTGCTTATGCAACTTATGACCAGATTCAGAATGTAACTTTAGGAAATATTAATAATACAAGTGTTGGAACATCAACTTATACTGATTATACAACTACAAGTGTTTTAACACCTACAGTTGCTGCTAATATTGTACAAACAGTACCAACTCCTCTTTCAATTACTGTTAATGGTCCACTTTATTCATCTGGTACTGTTTTCTATTGCAAAGCATGGATTGATTATAATCAAGATGGTGTATTTAATGATGATGCTTCAGAATTGATTTTTAGTGGATCAACTACTCGTTCAAGTGCAACAGCAGCTACAATGTTTGGTAATGTAACTATACCTACAACAGCAATGGCTGGTTTAACCAGAATGAGAATTGTTTATACATATGGTTATTATGGGTTACCAACTCCATGTTGGAATTATCCTGCAAGTTCATATTATGGTGGTGAAACAGAAGACTATTCTATTAATGTAATACAAGCACTTCCATGTTACGCTCCAACTAATCAACCTACAGCTTTTGTACCTAATGCAAGTTACTTATATATGAGTGGTTCGTTCACTGCATCACCAGATGCTGACAACTATTTAATAGTAAGAAGTACATCACCAACTTTATCAGCTTATCCAGTAGATGGAACTACTTATACAGCAGGTTCAACATTAGGTAATGCTACAGTTGTAGGTTACCAACCAAGTACAAGTTTTGTTGATAACAACCTTAATTATTCTACTTTATATTATTATAATATATTTGCTGCTAATTCATTCTGCTTAAATGGACCAAAATATTTAACTGTAAATCCATTATCAGCATCTATTAATACATTAACTCCAGCAAATATTCATTCAGTTGCAACTGGTAACTGGTCGGATCCTAATACATGGTCAACAGGAACAATTCCTGATTTCTTCAGCACTGTTACTATTGATAGTTTATATACTGTACATTTAGATATAGCATTAGATTCATGTTTCAATTTAGTTGTTAACCCAGGTGGAGTTTTAGATGCTACATCAACAATTGGAGTATTGAACTTACAAAATGGTATTACTAATAATGGTAGTATTAATTTGTATGTAGATGCTGCTAATTATGGTACTCTAAAATTCTGTGGTGCTTATTCAGCTGCATATAATGGAACAGGTACTAATAATTTATATAAAATAAATTTAGTAAAAACATTTACTGGTGCAGCTACTCCATATAGTCCAATTTTGGATATGAATATGAGTAATCTTACTATTAAAGGAAGTACTTTAGACACTATTGGTTTTATACATTCAGTTGATAATTATGGTATCATTAAATGGTCAGGTACATATTCTTTAACTACAAATCTTTTTGATGCACCTAATTATACAATACCTACTTATGGAGGACATTGGTTAAATAATCCTAATTTCATTATCAGAGGCCAAGCTTCAGATGTACAAATGAGTGGATTCTTAAAAATTTCTCAAGGCACCTATAATGTAGGTAAAGATGCAAGTTATACTATGAACTTAAATGTAGGTTCTTATTTTGAAATGGATGGTGGCTTTATAAATTCTACTGGTAGAATTTATAATTCAACTGCAGGTACTTTTAAAATGAGTAATGGTTTAATGACAGTAAGTACAATAGGTAATACAAATGGAACCGGTGCTTTCGAATATTTAGGTGGTAGCTCAAATGCTCCAGCATTATTCTCGATGACAGGTGGAACTATTAATGTACAAAATGCAAATACAGGTGGTAGCAAAATAGATGTTAGATTCCCTGTACCTACAAATACTACAAACGTAAACATTACTGGTGGTACAGTAAAATTAGGTAATGCATATAGCCAAGCTACAGCACAATCTTATATGATTGATGGACAATTCTGGGATGTAACTGTAGATACTACTACTGCACAACATGGAGTAAGTATGTATGCTGCAACTAGTATTTTCCATAATTTTACTAATCCTGGTACAGGAGTTTTTGTTTTAGGAAATAACTCAGTAGGTCAAACTTTAAATTTATATGGTAATTTCTTTAATAAAGGTGCAGTTAACGGTACTTTAAGTACAGCAGGTCTTGTATATTTTAATGGAACAACTGCACAAACATTTAATTTAGGTACAGCTTCAACAATTGCTAATTTTACAATTAACAACCCTGCAGGTGTAACTATCAGTAATCAAGCAGTTCAATTAGCAAATGGGCTTACATTAACAAGAGGAGTTTTCTCTGGTACAGCATTTACTTTAGGTAATGGTACTACAGGTAGTGCATTTACCTATACAAAGGGTGCAGGTTCTACAGCTTCAGTTCCTACATTTAACTATGCTAACATGACTGTTAATTATATTTATAATGACACAGTAGCTCAGACAACAGGAAGTGAAATTCCTGCTACTATCAGTGGTCAGTTAACAGTTAACAATCCTAACGGTTTAACATTAGGTGCTAAATTAGCAGCAGCTACATTCTTCTTATCAAATGGTATGTTGAATGCTCCAGCTAGTAAACCTATTATTATTACAAGCACTAACCAAGCAGCTATTGGTGGAACTTTCTCAAGTACACGTTTCGTAAACGGAACTATGTCAAGAGCTTTCCCAGCAGGAGCTAACAGTGTTGGTTCATGGTTATTCCCAGTTGGAACAGTTTCAGCTGCAAAAGATACTATTCTTTATAATCCATTTACTTTAATTGATCCTTCAACTAGTGGTACAACACGTGGATTCTTAAGAGTAAGTGTAATGAAAGGTACTTATGCAGGAACTCCAGGTACTTATATGTTAAGTGTAAATAACGACAGAAGATGGAATGCAGTTCTTGACTCAGGTGTTGTAAACTATGCTAAAATAAAAGTACAAGATACAAATATATCAAAAACTAAAGTTGCAGGTTTCTCTACAACAGCTACTGGTACCTTTAATGGTTTCAGATGTGCAGTTGATACTGTATTGAAAACGTTAACAGGTATGGATTCTATAACTAATATTAATGGTTATTTTGCTATAGGAACCAAAAAACCAATGCAGTTCTTATCAAGTACAGCTACACAATCTAATATTGGTATGATTGGTCAAGGATCTGTCAAACAACAAATTTTAGGTTTAGAAGTAGTAACTGTTGGTACATCTGATCCATTGGTTATTTCTCAGATTAATTTTAATGCAAATGGAACAACTAATCTTGCTGACATTTCAAATGTAAGATTGTATTCTACTGGATTATCTAATGGTTTTGCAACTTCTATTGCTATCGATTCTATTAATAATATTGGTGGTGGTAATTTCACATTGAATCCATCTACAGTATATCCTTTCTATTTACAAGAAGGTACCAATTATTTCTGGTTAGCTTATGATATTTCAGGAAGTGCTGTTAATAATAATTTTGCAGATGCTCAATGTACTTCTGTTACAGTTGATGGTATTCCTCGAATTCCTACAGTAACTAGTCCTGCTGGAAGTAGAAAAATATTTACAGTTATTACAACAAACTTCGTTTCTATGAATTTTGATACTGTATGGACTTCTGCTGAAGACATTGGTTGGTCATGTCCACAAACTGGATACCAAAGATGGCATAACGATACATACGCTGGTGCTGACTGGCCAAGTACAGGTGGTTCTAATCCTGCTGCAGGTGCTGAAGGTACTGCACATTATGCACGTTACCATGCTTACTGGGCTCCTTCAGGAACTACTGGTGATATGATTTCTCCAACAATTGACTGTTCAACATTACAAGGTAATAAAGTTCTTCAATTCTGGTATTATAAAGCTAATTCATCTACTACAACTTCTGGTCCACTTGATGTGTATGTTTCTACAGATAATGGAGCAACATGGAGTACAAGTAAATTTAATACTGCTGGTTCATATACAGTATGGACTAAATGTACTGTTAATTTAGGAAATATTACTTCAAGTCAGGTTAAAATTAAATTTACAGCTACTTCAGATTATTATGCTGATATGTGCTTAGATCAAATTTTATTATATTCTCAGACTTCACCTACAATGAATTACTTATCAGCAGGTGCAACACAAACTGTTACTGCTCCTATTTTATTAGGATTAACTGATCAACAAATTCTTTCATTAAAAGTAGTTACTCAATATTCTACGAATCCAATGACAGCAACTGACTTTAATCTAAGTACTTTAGGTTCAACCAATCCATCACTTGATTTAGATTCTGCTGAAATTTATTATACAGGAAGTTCTAACACTTTTGCGAATACTAATAAATTTGGCGCAATTTATCAACCAAATGGATTATTTTCAGTTACAGGTAACCAAGTATTAGTTGCTGATACCAATTATTTCTGGTTAGTATATAACATTAAACCTACTGCTACTGCTTATGATACTGTAGATGCTCAATTTAATAGTGTAACTATTAATGGAATTACTTATAATTCGTTAAATGTAAATCCAAATGGTTATAGAGTAGTTAGAGCTCCTTTAAATGGTATTTATACTATAGATAATACTTTGCCTACATCAGGTACAAATTATGCTAATTTTATTGTAGCTGTAAATGATTTGAATGCTGTTGGTACATCAGGTCCTGTTACATTTAATGTTACAGCTGGTAAGGTGTTCAATATGACTGTTCCAGCTAATGGAGGTTTGATACTTAATTATAGAGCAAATGCTTCTAAACCTATAGTTTTCCAAAAATATGGAACAGGTGCAAAACCAATCTTAGGCTTTAGTGGAACATCTGATCTTAACAATTATGGTATCATTTTCTATGGTGCAGCTTATATTACATTAGATGGTTTGGTAATTAGAGATAATGGTAGTTCTTCATCTAATCAAATTGAATATGGTATTGCTTTATTGCCACCAAGTGCAACAGTTAATAATACAAACATAACTATTCAGAACTGTAATATTCAGATGACCAAAACGAATACATCATCTTATTGTATTTATCAATATTATAATGGATATAACATAACTACAGGATGTAATAATTATATACATTATTATAATGATAGTTTAACAAATTCACAAAATGGTATGTATTGTTATGGTTATGGCTCTGCATCTTATGATAAGAACTTAGAAATTGGAAATTGTTATATTGGAAACTTAGGTGGAAATGCTGCTACTGTTTATGGTATTTATGCTTATTACCAAGATAGTTCAAAAATCTATAACAATACACTTACTAATTTTAGTGCTACTACAGGTTCTTATTATATTTATGGATTATATGCACCTTATGGTAACTGGGTAAATGTTTATAATAATACATTAAGTAATTTTACAAATTATTATTATCAATATTTAAGTTATTTATATGGACTAAATTATACAATTCCTACTGCAGTTTCAAATGTTTATAATAATAAATTTACTGGAATAACTCAATTGGGTGGTACTGGCTATATTTATGGATTATATACTGCTTATGGTAATGGTACCGTTAATGTATATAACAACGAAGTAAGTAATGCTACTGGTACTTATTATATTTATGGTTTATATGCTTATACAACTGGTGCTACTAGTATTATGAATGTACATCATAATAAAGTATTTAATATTACATCTACAGCTTCAGCTTCAGCTTATCCACTTTATGGAGGTTATATTTATAATAGTACAGCAGGTTCTCAAATGAATGTGTTTAACAATGTGTGGTACGATTTAAAATGCCCTGGAACTTCTACTACTAATTATGGTGTGTATTTAGGTTCTGCTAGTCAAACTACAAGATTCTATAATAATACTATTAATGTTAACTATACAAGTACAAATGCATCTAATATTTTCTATGGTTTATATTTAACAAATAGTACTTCTTATGTTAACAGTGTTGATTTAAGAAACAACATTGTTGTTGTTAAGCCTAATATGACAACAGGAACAAGATCAGCATGTATAGGTTTCTCTGCTGCTGTTACAGGACCTATTTACTATCCACTTATGAGTACATGTAATAATAATTTATATTATGCTGGTACACCTAGTGCTAAAAACTTAATTATGTATGCTTCAGCAACAGATACAGCTATGACAATTGGTAGATTAAAAACTTTATTTGCTCCAAGAGAAACTGCTTCTGTAAGTGAAGATGTACCATTTGTAAGTACCGTAGCTGGAAGTATGGATGTTCACGTTAAAACAACTGTAATTACAAAGGTAGAAAGTCATGGTCAAAGAATAACAACTCCATTTGCTGTTAAAGATGATATCGATGGACAACCACGTTGGGGTGAAACAGGATATGTTGGAACAGGTGCACAACCTGATTTAGGTGCTGATGAATTCAATGGATTAACTATTGATGATATGCCTCCAACTATTTCTTATACTCCAATTCCAAATTCTACTTCTACATCAGGTGTAACTTTAAATAATGTAAGTATTGTTGATTATTTATCAGGTGTTAATGTTACAACAGCTAAACCTAGATTGTATTATAAAAAGTTACAGGGTAATAATTACAATACTTTTAATGATAATACTAGTGCAACACAAGGTTGGAAATATACTGAAACAACAGATTTAACTTCTCCTTTTAATTTTACTATAGATTATTCTAAATTATACGGTGGAGTAGCTTCAACAAATGATACTATTGTATATTTTGTTACAGCTTCAAATACTGCAGCTATTCCAGTAGTAGGTGGTGATAATATTATTTATACAGTTAACCCAACAACAACTACTTTAGCAGCTGCAAACTTCCCTGTATCTGGATTTAAATCATACAGAATTGCTAACGCATTAAATGGTACTTATTATGTAGGAACAGGACAACCATGGACAACCTTTACTGGAACAAGTGGTTTCTTTAACTATGTTAATAATAATGTTGTTACAGGTAATGTAATTGCAAAAGTTGTTACAAATACAGCTGAAACAGGTTCTGTTCAGATTAATCCAATGGCTTATGAAGGAGTTGGTAATTATACATTAACTATAGCTCCAGTTGATACAGCTTCTGTACAGAAAGTAATGACAGGTGGTGTTTCAGCAGGTTTATTCAAAATAGCTGCTTCAAATGTAATATTTGATGGATCTAGAAATGGAAATGGAATTTTATTACAAATTTATAACACAACTGGATCTAGTAGTTCATATTGTGGTTTGAATTTTATTGCTGGTGCAAATAATTGTACTGTAAAAAATACATATATTCATGGTGCAGATTATCAATCATGTGCTGCTGTATATATTTATAATTCATCTACAGGTTCTAACAATAATATTACCTTCTTAAATGATAGTATTAATAACTGTTATTATGGTATCTATTGCTATGGTAATTCAACTACACCTAATACTAATTTAACTGTAAAGAATTGTTTATTAGGTTCAGATAACACTGGTTGGAAATTACATACATATGGTATTTATTCTTATTATTTGAATGGATTACAGTTTGAAGGTAATACTGTTAACCAATGGACATTAAGTACAAACTCTTCTACACCTCATACTTTATACTTAGCAACAGGTGTTAAGAATGTTAACATTATAAAGAATAACTTTAAACGTGTTCAAGGTTCTTATGCATCAGGTGCTTATGGAGCAGATGCTATTTATTTATCAACAGGTGATACAGCAAGTAATGTTAATATTATTAATAATTTATTTAATAATATTATTGGTGGTACAGGTACTTCATATTCATATTTTGTAGCTGGTATTAAAGTATTAAGTGGTGGTGGAATAAACATCTTCAATAATAACTTTAATATGTATGGTAACTCAAGTCAGTTCTATACTACTAATACTACTGGAGGTTATAGTATGTGTATTTATTTAGCAAGTGGTATTAATACAATTGATATTAGAAATAATATTATGAGTAATAATATTTATAGTTCATCTGCTGCTACATCTAAGAACTATGCAATTTACAGTGATGCTGCTAAAACTTCGTTAAAAAATTGTGATTATAATCTTTATTATGCATCAGGAGTACAAGGTAAGTTAGGTTATCTTGGAACTGATACAACTACAATTATAGGATGGAGAAATAAAACATCACAAGATGCACATTCTTTATTTGCTAATCCAAACTATACTGGTGTTAATAATTTACTTCCTAGTAAATGTCCAACATCTCCAGCTATTGCTGCTGGTGTACCATTAGCTGCTGTACCTGCTGACATCGTTAATACACAAAGAAATCAGTTAACACCAACTATTGGAGCTTATGAACTTGGTTATGCTAAGACTATGAATGTATCAGCAATGATGCAGG
>CAYRBL010000046.1:13064-13716 GCA_964422385.1 uncultured Bacteroides sp. | reverse complement strand
GGTGATTCTATTGATAATCCCGAATATAAAGTGGTATTTGGCAATGCAGGGATTACTCAATATGTTGATAAAATTAAGGATAGAAGGTATTTTAAAACAGATAAGTTTCAGGCTGGTGAAGTCTTGCAGTTTTCTGCTCCGGGCAATGCCTGGGACGATTTGGAAGCGATGTCTAATGTTAATGTTTTTGATTTTGATAAGTCGGGGAACTATAAAAGTAATATCGTTCGCTTTGTTGAAACTCCTATAAGATTTATCCGCGAAAGCGAAACACAATTAAAGAATTTTAAACTGCGTCAAAGATATATTGTGTTGAAGAATTCTAAAGACATTGAACTTGAAATGGAGCTTATTGATTGGAATGGGGCTAAGAACAAGGAAGTCCGTGTGGCTTTCCCAATGAATATTGAGCAGAAGACTGAAGGTGGTTTAAGCACTGTGCCGGCTTCCTGTTTAAAGACACCTGATGGTAAAAACATTGGGCTTTTAGGTGAGTATTTTGAATAGTCTAATTTAGTTAAATCCTTTACCGATTTTTCTATGTCATTTTTCTGAATAATTTTAACCATAGCGGTATAGGCATTATCACCAAAGCCACCAGCGTATTCTAAAATTTGGCTAAAGCTTTCATTGCCTATAACTTCAAAAATAC
>CAYRBL010000046.1:0-13054 GCA_964422385.1 uncultured Bacteroides sp. | reverse complement strand
GAATGGCAAGCCGGTCTTTTCTCAGGTTGACGAAAACATGGCTCCTTATTGGGACAAAGCTTCTCCGGGCAAAGGTGTTCCTTCCGATTTCTTTTCTGTTAGATGGACTGGTACTATCAGCGTTCCAGAAACCGGCGATTATATTTTGGGTATTATTACCGACGATAAAGGCAATTTATATTTTGATGATAAACTTGTGGTTAACAATTGGAATCCTTATGAATTAAATGTTATGAAGACCTTTAAGACGAGGATGGAGAAAGGGAAAGAATATAAAATAAAGATTGAGTTTGCTGAGATTGTTGAATATGCAGGTCTTCGCTTTCAGTGGAAAAAAGACGAAAGCACTACAGATAATTTAAAGAATAACGCGCTTATTAGTTATGAGATTCCTTTTGGAACTGTTGATTATAATAAGGATGAGGTTGATTTCTCGCAGTTTCCCGACAATAATGAGTCGCAGTTTTATCCTCAGTTGTATGGCGCCATCAACAAACTGCCTTATAGAGAGGCTTTAAACTGGGTTAATGTTTCAAGCGGCACATACAAAGGTTATGGATGTTTGTTTGCATCTGATATTACCACACACTTGTTTGAAGACCAGAGTTCAAATCCTGTTGGCTATCCTATTGTGCAGCATGTTTTATTGTCAACACGCAAAAGTCTTGCATGGAATCCCGAGTATTGGTTTGATCAGAAGGGGAATCATAAGTACCGCATGGCTATGTATTTCCACGATGGCAACTGGCGTATGCGTTATCGTGAAGGTATTGCTTTTAATTATCCTCTTATTACTTTTGTTGCTAATGGAAGTAGCATTGCAACAAAAGCAATGGAACAAAACACGGGTTTCGTTACTGCCGAGCCTTCTAATATCATTATTACCACCACCAAACAAAGTGAAGATGGCAAAGGAACTGTTATTCGTTTTTATGAAGCCGAGGGCAAAAAGTGTAATGCTCATATTAAATTGCTTAAGCCAATTAAAGAAGCATATAGAACTAACTTAATAGAATACGAACCAAAGGCTTTAGCTGTAGAACCGGACGGAACTTTGATACTATCAGTTAAGCCATGGGAGATTGTGACTATTTTGGTTAAAGATTAAAAAGAAATTCAAAATAACTTTATAAATCGAAATTATTATTACTTTTACTACTTATTTAATAAAATAAAAACAATGAAAAAAATACTACTCATAGCTTTAGTCCTTTTAGCTTATTATTCAATTGCGCAGAATAATAAAAAAGATAAAGCAGTTTATACAGATAAAAAAGCAGGTTATTATCAAAATGTAGTTGTTAAAACTATAGAACAAGAAGAAAAAGCTACAAAAACATCTATTGAAAGTAATGATAAGAATTTTAGTGTTGACTTTTCAGCATATAAATTTCCTGTTGATACTTCAAAATATATAAAAGTTTGGCATAATAATCCCATCAATCAAGGCAATACTGGTACTTGTTGGAGCTTTTCGGGAACTACTTTTATAGAATCTGAAGTTTATAGAATAAATAAACGCAAGATAAAACTATCGGAAATGCATACAGTATATTGGGAATATGTAGAACGTGCAAAACTATTTGTAGAAAAACGTGGAGATATGTATTTCAACGAGGGCTCTGAAGCCAATGCAGTTCCTAAGATAATGCACTTATATGGTGCAATTCCTTATGCTAGTTATACTGGTTTGATTGCTGGCAAAACAGTTTACAATCATACGAAGATGCTGGAAGAAATGAAGACGTATTTAGAATCGGTGAAGAAAACAAATAACTGGAACGAATCAGCTGTATTGCAAACTATCAAAAGCATCTTGAACTATTATATGGGTGAGCCTCCTTCATCTTTTGTATATGAAGATAAAACCTATACTCCAAAAGAATTTCTACAAACAGTTATGCAAATTAATCCTTTGAATTATTTCTCATTTATGTCTACAAAAGCATTAAAGTATAATCAAAAAGGGATATTTGCTGAGCCAGACAATTGGTGGAAATGCGAGGATTACTACAACTTGCCATTGGATGATTATATGAAATTAATTGTTGATGCTATTAAAAAAGGCTACTCAATTGCAATATGTGGTGATGTTTCCGAACCTGGTTATAATGCCCAATATCAAGTTGCAATTGTGCCTACATTCGATATTCCTTCAGAATATATTGATGAAGATGCACGTCAACTTAGATTAAATAATAGTTCGTCGACAGATGATCACTGCTTACAAATTGTAGGATATTATCAAAATACAGATGGTAAGTATTGGTTTATGATTAAAGATTCGGGAAGTGGTGGTTTTGATGGAACGACTAAAGGATACCGTTTTTATCACGAAGATTATGTAAAGCTAAAAATGTTAAATATTTTAGTACATAAAGATGCTGCTCGAACCTTTTTAGACAAAATTATTAAATAAATTAATAAAGTTCTATATTTTGTTGAATTTTATAATTACAAAGTAAGTATATCTCTTAATATTTAGTTTCTTTTTAGTAAGTAAATAAATTATTTTGTTAATAAGTCTATAATTTTATCAGCTTATTCAACAATTATATCTATTTTTGTTCTATTAAAAATTAAAAAATAGTTTCTATGAAGGGAATGTTTAACAAGGTAATCTCTATAAATTTAACCACTAAAGAAACTACTAACATTGAACTGCAAGACGATATTTACTTAAATTATCTTGGGGGAAGGGGCTTAGGTGTAAAATTATTTACAGATAGGGTTTCTCCAAAAGTAGATGCTTTAAGCCCAGATAATAAAATGGTATTTACCATTGGACCATTAACTGGTACAGCTGCTTCCACAAGTGGCCGAATGGCTTTAGTTACCAAATCACCTTTAACAGGAACAATATTTTATTCGAATACCGGCGGAATGTTTGGCTTTAATTTCAAACGTTGTGGTATCGATGGTTTAATAGTAGAAGGAGCTTCTGATAAGCCAGTTTACCTATTATTAGATGGTGACAATGGCATACAAATCAAAGATGCTTCAATGTTATGGGGCTTAAATACAGAGGAAACCTACGATAAACTAATAGAATTGCAAGGACCAAAAAGCAATACTTTGATGATAGGTCAGGCTGGTGAACATAAAGTGTTAATGGCCTCGATTATGAACAATGCCGAACGTGCTTTTGGTCGTGGAGGCGTTGGTGCAGTGATGGGTTCAAAAAATCTTAAAGCAATAGTTGTTAAAAACGGTACTCAAAAAACAGTAGTCGACAACCCTGAATTAATGTTGAAATATGCCAAATCGGCAGTCGATAAACAACAAGCATTGCCTGTAACCCGTGCTGCATATCCATTATTTGGAACAGCAGGAACTTTGGAGGTAATAAATGGTTTGGGAATGTTACCCATCAAAAACTTTACTTCAGGACAACACGAAAAAGCAAAACAAACAGGTGGCGAAGCTATCAGAAGAGAAATATTAGTTAAAACAGAGGCTTGTTATGCCTGTTCAATAAAATGTGGAAGACTTACTGAAGCAGGAAATATGAAAGGAAAAGGACCCGAATATGAAACAGTATGGGCTTTGGGTGCCAATTGCGAAGTATTTAATTTAATAAAAATAGCACAGGCAAACTATTATTGCAACATGTTTGGCCTGGATACAATCACAATGGGAGTAACGATTTCTTGCGCTATGGAATTACAAGAAATGAAGCTCCTACCCTATCCTGAAGTAACTTTTGGCAACGAAGATGTACTTGCCGAATTAGTAAGAAAAACAGCTTTCCGCGAAGGAATCGGAAATGAATTAGCAGAAGGTTCAAAAAGACTAGCAGAGAAATTCGGAAATGTACAATCAGCTATTCAGGTAAAAGGATTAGAACTACCAGCCTACGATCCTCGTGGAGCAATGGGACATGCGTTGGGATATGCAACATCCAACCGAGGAGGCTGTCACTTGACAGGATATATGGCTGCAATGGAAATATTTTCGGCACCAAAAAGAATACCACGCTTTACATTAAGAGGAAAAGCAGATCTTTTGGCATTAAAGCAAAACCAAAGCGCTGTTGAAGATAGTCTGGTAAGTTGTAAATTTGCTGGATTTGCTGTTGGATTCGACTTCTGGTCGAGGTTTACATCTACTGTTACAGGTTTAGATTTCAATATATCAGCCTTATTAAAAATAGGAGAAAGAATATATAATTTAGAAAGACTATTTAATGTTGGGGCAGGTTTTACTGAATTAGAAGATGTATTGCCCGAAAGATTCGCAAAAGAAGTGTTACCTGAAGGTTTATCAAAAGATAGAACAGTAAACCTTGAAACTATGCTTGCAGATTATTATGCTGTAAGAAACTGGGACGAACATGGAGTTCCACAACAAGAAAAATTAAATGAACTAGGATTACACAAATTAATCGCTTAATAAAAAAATAATGATTGATATAGAAACATACAACAGCTTCGATTTAGTTGGAAAAGATTTAAGTAATAGAGGCTATAACAGTAGTCATGCAGGAAATCTTTCGATGAAAAGTGGCGGCAAAGTTATAATAACACGTCGATCGGCTATGCTTGGCTGGCTTAAGATGGAAGATCTTGTAGAAATTGCTCTGGAAGATGAAGATGCCCATAGTGGTTTGATTGCAAGTACCGAATCTAATGTTCATAGGAATATTTATAAACATACAGATGCTATGGCAATAGTTCACGCTCATGCTCCTGCAACTACAGCTTTATCAATGGTGATGGATGAAATTACTTGTATTGATGGCGAAGGTATGTTTTTATACAAAAAGATTCCGGTAATTGAATGCGATATCCCTGTAGGCTCTTATGAAGTGGCAGAAAAAGTTGCCCCAATGTTGCAGAATTATTCAGCAGTTGTGGTAAGAGCGCACGGCGTTTTTGCGAAAGGTGTAACTTTGGAAGATGCTTTGAGTGTATTAACAGGTGTTGAGCAAGCTGCCGATATTATTTATAGAGTTATGTTAATGGGACTACCTTTGAAAAGAGATTATTCTAAAGAAAAAGGTTTTTCTCAATGGTAGAAATTTCAACAAAAGCTACATTATATTTGTTAGAATTAGTATAAGTTTATTATAAAATGGAAGAAATAATCAAGCAAAATCCCAAATTAGAAAAGATAGTATTAAATGTAGCCGAAATAGCACAATATTTATGGCAAAATGGTTGGGCCGAACGCAATGCAGGTAATATATCAGTAAATATTAATGATATTATCATAGGAAATGAGTTCGAAAATCTAAGCGATTTCCCAATATTTCAACTTAACAAAACCTATAAAGAGTTAGCAGGAAAATACTTTTTTGTTACGGGAACTGGAAAAAGAATGCGCGACATTGCCAGATCTCCTATGAAAAATGCAATTATTATTTGCATAGCTGCTGATGGAAATTCCTATACAATGATCTCAAGATATAAGTCGGACACCTATCAGTTTCGTCCAACATCAGAGCTTCCTACACATTTAGGAATTCATCAAATGATAGCTCAACGAGGTACAAATGAGAAAGTAATTATTCATACCCACGCCAACGAATTAGTAGCTTTAACACATAACCCAGAATTTAAAAATACCGAAAAGATTAACAATCTTATCTGGGGAATGCATCCCGAAGCGATGGTATTTGTTCCTAAAGGTATTGGTTTTGTACCATATATTTTACCAGGTACTGAAGATATTGCACAAGCAACTATAAAGATTTTAAATCATCACGATATAATATTATGGGAAAAACATGGAGTTTTTGCTATAGGAGAAGATGTTTTTGATACCTTCGACAGTATCGATATTGTCTGTAAATCTGCAAAGATTTACTTTATGTGTAAGGGTGCAGGTTTTATTCCTGAAGGCTTATCATCAGCACAATTAGAAGACTTAAAAGAGTTAGTTAAAAACTTTAGCTAATTCCTCGCTGTTTCTTTATTTGTTCATAAGCATTGTTCAACTGCTGGAATTTTTCCTTTGCCGCATTTTGAATATCGTCTCCTAAAGTACTTACTTTATCAGGATGATATTTTACAGCCATCTGACGATACGCTTTCTTAACTTCGTCATCAGTGGCGTTGGGAGAAATCTCTAAAATCTTATAGGCACTTTCGGTATCCTTTACAAACATCGCTTTTATAGATGCTAAATCCGAAAGATCTATACCCATAAAAGTAGCGATATCTTCTATCATTTTTATTTCGGTAGGATGAAATTCGCCATCTGCTCCAGCAATTCCAAACAAAAAATGCAACAATTGAAGACGTATGGAATAATCCATATTGTACTTAATCTGATAACATACATCGCTTACAGAGAAATCTTGCTTGATAAGTTCTCTTAATTTAAGCATGTTTTGCTCGGTAACATTTACCCCAAATTGTCTTATGAAAAAGTTTTTTACATAATCCAATTCCGATTTCATTATTTTACCGTCAGCTTTCATCACAGCTGCCGATAATACTAATAAACTTGCTGTAAAATCTCCTCTTTGTGTAGCCGAATTCATTACATCGCCATCAGATTCGCTTACCGTAGCTCCGTCGAGCATCGAACCAAATGCAAAGCCAAGTATTGCTCCTACAGGTCCTCCAAATGCCCAACCGAGCGTCCCTCCTATCCATTTACCGTATTTTCCCATATATTTTTTTAATACTATTTTTTTAAAATAATATTCTTATAACTTTACTTCTTCTTCAATAAATTTTACACCATAATTTTCCAATTCATTCAATATTGGCTCGTACAATTCTTTTATAACTGGAGCATGAACTCCTGTTAAATTAATTTTTCCTGTCAACAATAATTTTGTCGCGATAGCCAAAGGCGTTCCAACAGTAATTGCCATAGAAGTTTGTTCTTTATCTATACCTAAACAAACAAGTGTAGAAACAATTTTCTTGCGTTTTTTCTTCAATTCATATTCAAAAGTATGTTGCATTACGATCATATCTTTGTCTTGTTCGCCCAAAAATAGCTTTTCTTCTAATTTCTTTTGCAGAATTTGAGCAGGTGTGGCATTCTTTAAACCAACTTTTTTGTTTTCGAACAAACCCAACCATTTCATACGCCTAATTTCGTCTCCTCTTATCTGTAATTTGCAACTTTTGCATATTTTTTTCTCAACACTTAATTCTGGATCGTAATCCAAAAACATATTTACAAATTCGCGGTAAGTTATGTTTTCGGAATTTTCAATTACATAAGTATCGTCGGTTAAACCTAATTGTACGAAAACATTCCACGCACTACAATAACCAGGACGACGCATGGTGCCACGGAACATTGTTTCGATTCCATGTAAATTATAGATGTCGATATATTTTAGGGAATCTCTGTTAGGATAGATTTCAAAATCGCCATAACCTTTAACAGAAGTAGTTTCGGTGCGCGAAAAAAGTTTATGATAAGGCACATATTTATAATTTCCATTTAATAAATACTGAGATACGCCCTGCCCAGCCACTACAACGTTTCTGGGGTTCCATGTGAATTTATAATTCCAAGGATTGTTATCATATTTAGGTGCAATAAGCCCACCTGTAGAAGATTTGAAGCCTATAATTTTGCCCCCTTTTTCTTTAATATTATCAATAACTCGCATTGCCGACATGTGGTCGATGCCCGGATCAACGCCCAATTCGTTAAGCATTGCTATCCCCGATTCCCTTGCTACTTTATCCAGTGCTTTCATCTCGTCAGAAATATAGGATGCAGTAAGCATGTGCACCTTATGCTTAATACAGCACTCAGCAACCATAGGATGAAAACGTGCTGGTAGCATAGATATAACTGCATTCGAACGCGATATTTCTTTGTCTTTTTGATATTCATTAAAGATATCGAACTGGAATGCTTCTCCACATGGATGGTTTTTTACCTTTTGTTCGGCAACTTCTTTTGATACATCTCCTACTTTTATTTTCCAATCATTTTCGGCAGCGTTATCTAGTAAATAATTTATCAAACTCGATGTTGATAAGCCTGCTCCTAGCACCAAAATTCTTTTCATAATATTGCGTATTTATTCTAGTTAATTTTTTCTGCGAAATTATAATTAATTTACCAATTTAATACCTTTTTTATAAAAATATTTATCAACAGTTTTTATACATTATTATATCTTTTCATTTCTTTATTATTTATATCTTAAATATGACTACTTTTGCACAAAATTATTTTATAAAATAAATGGATATTAAAAGAAAACCTGATTGGCTTAAAATAAAGCTGCATGGCGGCGAAAATTATGTCAAGGTAAAACAAATTGTCGAAAAACATCACTTACATACTATATGTAGCAGCGGCAAATGCCCTAATATGGGCGAATGTTGGAGCCGTGGTACCGCTACTTTTATGATTTCAGGAAATATTTGCACCCGTTCTTGCAAGTTTTGTGCTACAAACACCGGTAAACCATTACCTTTGGATCCTAACGAGCCATTGAAACTAGCCGAGAGTATTAAACTTATGGGTTTAAAACATTGTGTGATTACTTCGGTAGATAGGGACGATTTAGAAGATAAAAGTGCCAATCATTGGGCAAATACTATTACTGAAGTCCGTAAATTGAATCCTGAAGTGGTTATAGAAGTATTGATACCAGATTTTGATGCAAACACTACTCTTTTGGATATAGTGTTGAATGCTAAGCCCGATATTGTTGCTCACAATGTGGAAACGGTAGAAAGGCTTACGCCAAATGTACGCACCAAGGCTAAATACAGGACAAGTTTGGATGTTGTTAAATATATTACACAGAGTGGTATCACTTCCAAATCCGGTATAATGGTGGGCATTGGCGAAACCGAAAAAGAGGTTATCCAAACCATGAAAGATTTGGTAGAAGTGGGATGTACTATTTTTACGATTGGGCAGTATTTGCAACCTACAATTAATAATATTCCTGTTGAAGAATATATAAATCCAGAGCAATTTGATGCTTATAAAAAGATAGGTTTAGAGTTGGGCTTCAAATATGTAGAAAGTGGTCCTTTGGTAAGAAGTTCGTATATGGCCGACAAATATAATTTAACAAACGATAAAAAATAAACAATGAATAACATTACGTTTTCAGATTGGGGTTTGATAGCTTATAAAAAGGCATGGGACGAGCAAAAGGTTATTTTTAATAGTCTTATGGACCAAAAATTGCACACAGAGAAGAGCAAACACGATAGTTTATTGAATAATCTTATCTTTTGCGAACATCCGCATGTGTATACTTTAGGGAAAAGCGGACAACAAAATAATCTGCTTATCAACGACGAGTTTCTGGCCAAAATAGATGCTACCTATTATCAAATAGACAGAGGTGGCGACATCACTTATCATGGTCCCGGTCAATTGGTTGGATACCCTATTATAGATTTGGAATATTTTGGTATTTCCTTAAAAAGGTACATCGAAATGATTGAGGAATCCATTATTTTAACCTTAACGCACTACGATATTCAGGCTACTCGTCTGGAGGGTGCTACGGGAGTTTGGCTAGATGTAGATAATCCTGAAACTACCCGAAAAATATGTGCTATAGGTGTCAAGGCCAGTAGATACGTAACTATGCATGGCTTTGCTTTAAATGTAAATACGGATCTCAGTTATTTCAATCATATCAATCCATGTGGTTTTGTTGACAAAGGTGTTACCTCTATCTGGAAAGAAAAAAGTGAGAAAATAGATTTTGACGAATTAAAGGCTTTATGTGCGCAATCGTTTGCCAAAGTTTTCGATTTCAAATACCATAGTTTCTTTACAAAAAACGAATAAGAGGCTAGTAGCCTGGTAGGTTATTATACTATTGAGAATACTGTTTATCTTTTTGTTTTTTTTCTTTTTTATTATAATTTTAATTTCATTATGAAATATAATAAGTATGAAATTTCCTGTCAGGTTTTTCTTCCTGACAGGTATCTTATTTTCTCCAACTTTCAGGGCTAAAGCCCCCTATTCACTTCATTTGTTTACACCCAACCCTAAAGGGCTGGGTTAATAGATTAAGAAAACATATATTTTATCTAGTAACCCTAGCCTTCAGGCTTGGGACTTGAACATAAGATGGATTTGGGGCTTTAGCCCTGATGGATTTTGTAATTATTTATCGATTAATAAAATTCATAATAAAATAAATCTACATCAAAATTATTATCCAAAGTAACTTTATTTAATAAACCATTTACATTGTAAATATAATTATAAGTAATCACCCTATTCTTACAATTTATTTCTTCACGTTTTGTGAGTTTTTCTTTTTTATCGTTTTCAAAATACAATCTTTCAGACCAAGGCTGATTGCTATGACATCCATCTATATCTTTAATAAAACAATCTGTAAAATAATAAAGATGTTTTACTTCAATTATATTTTTATCAAAGTTAAAATTATATACAATCGAAGGATGCAACAAACTATCCAATGTTCCATTAAAGCATTTCAATAAAGTTTTATTTTCAATATCAGAATCTTTACTAAATCCTAATTTTATTAAATCGACAACGACACTATTATTCGAATCAATGTAATTAATTTCACTTATCGTTGATGAATAAGAATTGTAATCCGTATCTTTTCTTTTTATTTTTTTAAAATAAGAAAAATCACTATCAATCTGTTTTATTAAACGATTTTTTGAATCGTAAACAAAACAAATTTCATTTATTTTATAATCAAAATCAGTTTCTGATGAAATATTATGCATAATTAACCTGTTACTTTGGTCATAAGTAAAATATTCGTTCTTTTTATATAAATCATCTTTATATTTTGAATTTATGGGAAATCCTATTTTATTAAATTCAGAAATTATGAATATTGTAGTATCTTTTTTACCAGATACACTTTTAATAATTATTTTTTTGACTTTATTTTTTGCAATAATTTGAGGTGAAAAAATATACGACCCGAAAAAAAGTATATTATTAAAAGGATTAATTTCTTGTATAAACTGTGCTTTTACCTGCAAGCTGACTATTGTAAGGCAAATAATTACTAAAATCTTTCTTTTCATAATGTGTTCAATTTTTTTTTATAATAATTACAAAATTACTACAAAAAAAGTATTAATACAATTTATATTTAGAAAATATGAATTACTAAAAATACTGAACAGTTATAATTCCTTTTAATTTCTAATTATTTATACCTATTAATCATTCCCAACTATCAGGGCTAAAGCCCCCTATAGCATTGTGTTAATTCCATCCCTAGCATAAATGCTAGGGTTAATAGATTAAGAAAACATCTTTTTATCTAGTAACCCAAGCCTTCAGGCTTGGGACTTGAACATTAGATGGATTTTGGGCTTTAGCCCTGATGTATTTTGTACTTTTTATCACCATAATTATTTTGTTATGATAAAAAGAGTAATTTTGCAATTAAAATATATTACTATTTATAAATAAAAAAATAAATGAAAAAGCTATATTTTATTATACCAATTTTTATCCTTTTTTTAAGTTGTAAAAACACAAAAAATATTGATTCTAATAATTTAGTTAGCAATAATTATAATGAGAATTCAAATATAATAAGTGTTGAAGAGATTTTTAAAATATGGGAAACTAAAGGTACTTTTGATAATTTAAACTCAATATATCCTTCTACCCTTTTATATTTAGATTCAAATTATTCTAAACGAATTATTGATTTAGAATTTAAGTCCGGTTTTTTAGAAAAACATCCTGATTCTACTGGAATTTTCTGGTTTAAAATCCCAGATGTTACTTTAAAAATTGTAAATGACTTTGGTGATATATATGCTGCTGATAAATTATTTGAATATTATAAAAAACTTCCTAAATATGTGAGATCAGACACAATGTTTCTTGCATATAATAATCTTGAAGAAATTTTTAATATATTTATTCATTTTAAACCTCTAGGTCTAAATAAAATTCTTAAAAAAGATTATGACGAATGGAATAAATTATCTAAAATTGCGCTTCCAGTAAAGTATAAAAGCATTGATGAATATAGATCTACTAGTTTTAAGGAGTCAATGAAACTTAAGAATTCTGATTTATATTATGACTGCAATTATATTACTTTTCAACTTGCTTATGCTCTTAAGGAACTGAATGAACCAGGTTTTGATGATAAATTGATTAATGAATTAAAGAAAAAACAAACATATCCATTTATTAATTCTTTTGAACTGAAGAAAAAGTTTTATAAAGGGAATTTTTATAAAATAGATTTAAATAAAGAAATAAATTTAAATAAATCATATAACGATATCAAATCATTTATTGATGATAGTGCAGAATTTAAAGAATATATTTTAAATAATATCGAGATGATGCCCAATTTAAATATAGGCAAAATTATTTATGATAAAAGCAACAAAGCGTATTTTGAGACACATTTTATGTATGGTCGTAATGGTTATATTATTTTCTTAAATAAAAACAAACTTTATATTGATAATATTTGGTCTGAAGAACATTATCCGGGAAACTTAGATTAAGAAAAAATAATTTTATATAGGATTCCTTGCCTTTAAGGTACGAAACCTAACAGGTTTTTAAAACCTGTTAGGTTTGATTTTATAGATTCAACTATCTGAAATACTGCTCCATTTTTACTTCATAAATTTATATTCTACCCTAAAGGGCTGGGTTAACACATTAAGAAAACATATATTTTATCTAGTAACCCAAGCCTTCAGGCTTGGGAATTGAACATAAGATGGATTTGGGGCTTTAGCCCTGATGTATTTTATTATTTCATTAATCATATAACTCCAATAATAATTCATATTATATTTTTCAATTAAGCACATAATGCAAATATTGCTTTAAAACACAATATACAAGCCTCCACCACGGTTTGCCTCTTAAAGTCAACTTTAAGACCTAATCCACCACGGTTTGCCTCTTAAAGTCTACTTTAAGACATAATCCGCCACGGTTTGCCTCTTAAAGTCTACTTTAAGACATAATCCGCCACGGTTTGCCTCTTAAAGTCTACTTTAAGACATAATCCGCCGTGGTTTGCCTCTTAAAGTATACTTTAAGACATACTCCACCACGGTTTGCCTCTTAAAGTCTACTTTAAGACATAATCCGCCACGGTTTG
>CAYRBL010000045.1:0-13745 GCA_964422385.1 uncultured Bacteroides sp. | reverse complement strand
AAAAAATGTTTTGGTATGAAAAAAACAAATCTATTAACCCTAGCATTTATGCTAGGGGGGTGAAAAATGATTGAATTTGGGGATTTATCCCTGATGTTTTTGTTCTAGTTTGGGCTCATAAGTGTACACGCATACTCGACCCTAGCGTAAACGCTAGGGTTAATAGATAAAAAGTAACAAAGTATATTTATTTTTTTATCCACTACGTGGAAAAGGAAGATTATTTAAAAATTTATTCTTAGAAAGATGATTTTGTATTGAATTATTAGTACTTTTGTTCTTGATATGAAAAAAGCAATCATCAAAATTATCATTTTTCTATTTGCAATTACTAGAATAACTGCACAAGTAAATCTTGTCTCAAATGGTGATTTTGAAATCTATTCCAGCATCCCAACAGATATAATGCAGAGTAATCTTGCTATCGGTTGGAATAATGTAAATGGTCATTATGGACAAAACTCATATGCTAATGCTGATTACTTTTACTATCCTTTATCTGGAATTTTAAATTGGTTTGACCCAATTAATCCAATTTCAGGAAATGGACAAATGGGTCAACTTTTATACTATTCTTATGACCAAACAACCTTCCCTAACTATAGAGAATATATATCTACACAACTCTTATCTATTATATTACCTGGACATTTATATAAATTATCTTTTTATTTAACAAATGGTAAGGATACTATGTATAGTCAGGCATGCAACAATTTTGGTATTCATTTTTCTTCAGCACCACTTACACAACTTACATTTGAACCTTTATCTGTTGTTCCACAAATAGAAATAAATCAGATAATATATTTTTGGAATAGTTGGCAGCATTTTAGTTTTAATTATATTGCGGATAGCTCCTATAAATATATTACTATAGGTGATTTTAGAGATGATGCTCATACATTAATAAGTTCCACTGGTAAGAATGGTGCTTATTATTTTATAGATAAAATTGAAATAATTCCTATTTTAAATATAATAGGAGATACTGTTATATGCAAAGGAGATACTGCCACTTTAACTGCAACAGCAGATAGTACTTTTAAGTGGGCTTTAGCAATAAAACCAGATAGTATAATTTCAACTAATCAAACAATAAAAGTAAAGCCTTATACAACTACTACATATATATTTTCTGGAAATAATAATGACACTGCTTGGTTTACAGTAAATGTAGTTAATCCTCCAATTATTAATTTAGGGAATGATACTACTGTTTGTATTGGTAAGGCTATTTTACTAAATCCAAATATTAATAATGCTATTTATCAATGGCAAGATAGTTCGGCAAATACAACTTACAAAGTAAATTATCCGGGAGTTTATTGGGTAAAAACAACAATACCTCCTCATTGTAGTAACTGGGATACTATAATAGTTAATTATCAGAATTGTGAAACAGGTGGTATTTTTATCCCGAATGCTTTTACTCCAAATAGTGATGGGTCAAATGATATTTTTAAAGTTGAAACAGTATTAGAATTTAAAGAGTTTAAGTTAATGATATTTGATCGTACAAGTGAATTAATTTTTGAAAGTACAGATATAAATAAAGGATGGGATGGTACATTTAAAAATAAAACAGTTCCTTTGGGTGTATATATTTACATGCTTACAGGTATAATAAAAGATACAGGAGAACAGATAAAAAGAACAGGTAGCATAACGGTACTGCGATGACCTCTCCCACCTCGACTCCGCTAGGTGAACGAAGGAGAGGACTTGAAAACAAAAAGCCTCCGTCAATAAGTATTGGCGAAGGCTTTTTGTATTATTTTTTCTAAATTCTTTTATTCAAATACTAATTTTTCAGTATAAATAGTATTGGTTTTAATATCTGTGATCTTTATTAAATACAATCCTTTTTCAAAAGCAGATAAATCAATAGTAGTATTGAATTCATTAGTTGTTGTATGATGGATAAGGCTACCCTGAATAGTATAAACATCTATATCAACTTTGTTTTTAGTATTGCTTATAATATTAAATTTGCCATTTGATGGATTCGGATAAACACTTATTTTCTTAATATCTTTCTGAAGCTCGTTTACAGAAACAATATCGGCTTTGAAACGAGGATAAATAAAGTACCCATCATTATAAGGAGGAGTAGCAGTGGATGCATATTGCGATTCGATGCCTATTAAATTAAAAACACCCGTGGGGGCAGCAGTGCCTTGTAAGGAACATTGAGAAAAGATTTTTACATTAATTGGTGTAGTCCCTTTTTGCAATATAACAGAAGCTGTTGGGCCAGCAATAACAGGCCATCCCGATACATAAGTAAGTCCATCAATTTCTACTAAAATTGATTCGTAAGATTCGCTTAGCGCTGTAATTATTTCTGGAATATTTAAGGTATTAGCCGAAGATATTTTAACAATAGAGTCGGGGAGTATCTGAATAAGACCTCTAGTTTGACCTATTTTACCTATCACTCTTATTTTGTCACCTTCTTTTACAGCATAACCATAGGTGGCAGAAGGACTATAAACATTTATTCCACCATTAATATCCATTATATAAAAAGATAAACCAGCGGCAGTATAATTTATACCATGCACAACAGCAGTCAAACTACAGTTTACATTTAACGAATCGGCCACACCTTGTGCGTTTACATTCTTAATTTGATTTATTGTATAAGCAGGAATAAAATAAGGAACTGTTAATGTGATTTCATTGCCATAAGAAGTGCCAATAGAATTTGTAGCATAAGCTCTTATATGATAGGTAATGCCTTGATTTAACCCAGTTATGTTGCTTGTAAAAGCTCCGACAGTGCCCGTTTCTGAAGTAAAGTTGTTTGATAAAGTAGGATTATTAGTGGTATTCCAACAAACACCTCTTGCTGTAATTGTAGAACCGCCATCATTTAAAACATCTGAAGAAATATCAGCAGAAGTTGCGGTAATGTTAGAATAATTATTTGTAATTAAAACTGGCGCAACAGCTGTTGTGTAAGTTGTAAAAGTAGAATCGGCACCATAAGTTATTCCAACTGCGTTTTGGGCATAGGCTCTATAATGATAGGTAATACCAGGAGAAAGTGGAGTAATATAATTATTAAAAACTCCAAAAGTAGTCGAAATTGTAGTATGTTGGCCAGTGATATCTGGATTTAAACTATTGCCATAACAAATACCCATTGCAGTAATAGCAGAATTGCCATTCGAAAGTAAATTACCTGAACATATAACTGAATTTAAAGTAATGCCTGTTTTTGAAAGTGTACTTACAGTTGGTGCTACAGGAACTACATTATATGGTGCAAAAGCAATACCTTTAAACATTATTTTATTAGCAGCAGTTGCTAAAATAGTAGCTATAGCATTCGAACCATTGTCAACAATTTTAATAATTCTATTATTAATTGTATCAGCTGTGATTGCATATATAATTGGATTTGTAGCATTCCAGTCAATTTCTATTCCTTTGCAGCCGTTTATTAAACCGGGTCCTGAGCCCAAAGTATATGCTAATGACCATGTACCTGCATTGTTAATCCATTTTTGAATACCACCACCAATAGCAATTTCACGTTCGTCGGCAATATAACAGATAGTAGAAGTAGGATTAAAAGAGAAACCACATGGAGATGAACCCGAGCCTGTTGGAATCATATTAGTAGATGTCTGACCGAAGGAAGTTGGAGTGCCATTGCCAACTTTGTAGAGTCCATCATTAGCACCTTTACTTGTTGTATAATACAATTGATTGTTAAAAATGCCAATATATTTAATGTTAGTTGAAGTAAGTGTAACTGTAGCAGTATCTGTAGAAGTAGCTCCCATTCTAAACACTCCTGAATTTCCACCAACAGCCCAGTAATTAGTAGTTCCATCTGTAACTGCTGCACGAATATTATTAGCAGAAAAAGCAACTGAAGTAGTAGCAACGGCAGAGATAGTGCCAGTGTAATTAATTTTATACACAACCCTATTTACAGCAGAAGAAAGTGAATTGGCAACACCACCAACAAGAGGAGGGGCCACTTTGTAACCAGCAAAACATACCGATTTTCCATCGGGAGTTCTTGCAAGCATTCCTTCAGAAAGTGCAGAGCCACTAATACAAAAAGGACTTGTACCTGTTGATGGAACTGCAATTGTATTTACAAGTGTTCCTGTAGGAGTGTATTCTTGAACATAGACTTGGTTTCCCCAGTTAGCTAGAGAATCAGTGCCATTTCCAATTTTTAAAACGACAAGATTCCCATTGGTAAATTGAGCATTTACACTAACTATATTTGATAGTATAATAATTATAGTTATTAGGAATAACTTTACTAAAGTGTGTTTTTTCATTATTGAATGTGTTTAAATAATTCGAGTATAAAATTAAAAAGATTTAATTATACAACAAAATTACTAATAAAAGAGATGCGATAAACTTTTTTAATGCGAAATTAATACTTTTTTAACAGTACTACCACTTTTAAATATATACAATCCGGGAGCCCAGTTTTGAGTGTTGATCGTTTTACTTTGCGTAAAAATATCTTTATAAATAATAAAACCTAATGAATTAATAATTTCAAAAGACTTGGAGTAATTATTAAGTGAAGAAATCGTAAGCAAATCTTTTGCAGGAATAGGGTAGATAATTATGTCTTCTTTTTGTTTATCAATTTCAGATATACTTTGTGGACACGAATTGGCTGTATTAAATGTAGGAACACTTAAATATTCAAATGCTCCAGAACCATTAGGACATCTGCCCATAGAAACATCAGTGGTTTGAGCTCCAAAAGTTATGCTGTCGAGTATATTTCCGTTTGCATTACTAAGCATTATTTGTTCTCCACTATTAGATAGCTTGAAATTACAATGAAAACTTGATGAAGTCGAAATTCCATCATCAGCCCATAAAGTTAAATACCCATGAGCAGGTATGATAGCATTACTTGGTAATGCATATTTAGTGGGTTTCGAAAAATTATCTGTAAGATATAATCCAAATAAATTGAGTGTAGACGAAGTTGTATTGTAAAGTTCAATCCAATCCTCATGTGTTCCAAATTCATTTGTTGAATCATTAACATTTAGTGCTAAAAATTCATTTATTTTAACTTGTCCTACTGTTGCAATTGGGATATTTGCTTGTAAAGTGTAATAATTATAAGCAGCACGCTGAGGCGCAAAAACACCTGCAGTACTATTTTCGGCATAGATATAATATTGCAAAATGGCACCATCCATCGTTAAACTTACACCAAAGATATTGTCATTTGCAGCAGTGTCGTTATGTGCTCCATCATCATACATTGGTGTTTTATCAAAAGCATCAGAATTATTAAAACGATAGTAAAGATAAACCGCATTTGAATTGGTAACTTTGGTAGTAATAGTTATAGAAGAATTAACATTAGGTAAGTTATTATTATTTGAAACATTATTAATGACAGGTTGCGAATATAAAAAGTCAGCAGTGGCTTGTAGGTATGTATTTCTACTGCTCATTAGGTTTGTTAATCCAGGAATAGTTTGGCTTCCATAATTAATATTTGTTGAAAAACTATTTTGAAATTGAGTATAAGTAAAAAACTTATTTGAATCTGACATAACAGCAGTATCAACTAATGCATGCATTTGCGTAGCTAAAGTTTGGTATGTATTAGTAGCTAACATTTCGTTGGTAATAGTTTTTGCATGGGCTATATACATCTTTTTATAGGTAGTATTGTTAAAAACATCATAAATCAAAGGCCAGTAGGTGTCCGTTGAATGTAGTGTTAATGGCAACTGTTGCATATTGGTAACTGTTAAAGTTCCCATACTGCTATTCCCATAACCTGCATAAGGGAAGCCTCCAAAAGCCATGTTTAAATCCCAAACTACTGGATTGAAAAGATTGTTATTATCTTTACACAGATAGTAATTCTGACAAAATACTCCACTATAGCTATCTAAATTTACAAGTACATTGTTGAAGGCAAGCATCCAAATAGCTCTATCCATATCAAGAATTGTAGATAATGATGCTGGTTTATTAGTTACTGTGTCGCATAAATTTTTGAGATCATTCCATCCATAAGTAGAACCTAATTCGTAATAGTTGAAATAGGCACTACTATCAGCTGAAACTATATATTTAAGATTGCTTTTGGCAGATGGGCCTGGATTAGCAGGGTTACATTTAATAATAGTACTTGATGAAGTGTAAAAATGATCTGAGGCAAATTGTTTATTAATACTTTCATCATTTGAATAGAGCCCTATATATTTGCCATTAATATATAATTGAGCAAAGTTTGAACGTGGACATTCCATATAATTCTTTAAAATGGAATATGCCAGAACTTCTCGAATCATTGAAGGGTCAGCATAACAATTGCTAAGTTTGATGTCGGTAAAGTTTTGATAGGACTGACTTTTATATTTGTCTAATCCGATATGAATAGGATTCTTTGTTGATGATGAATCAAAAGAACTATTTCCTTTATACTTAACAGCAACACTGTCGAGTTCAATGCCATTTATTTTAACCCATTGAGCCATTAAATATCCTTCTTTACCGTTCTTTGCCGTATCTAAAAGATAATCCCAATTAGATTGAGTGAAACTAATTTCAATTTTTTGAATTGTATTTACATCATAAAAACCTTGTTGGCTAAATGCAATTTTAGAAATAAAGAGAATGAAAAGGACAATATATATATGTTTTGTATGAAATTTCATATTAAAAGTAAATTACATTATAACTAATTTAGCAAATGAGATATTTGAAGTGTTCTTCTGAGTTATTATTATTGTGTAAAGACCTTTAATTAAACTTTCCTTTTTAATTTTAATCGTTCCCCCATTTACATCCTGATATTCTCTGACTGTAACTCCTGCTTGATTTATTATTTTAATAGAATATTTAGCATTAATATCATTTAATTCTAAAGTTGAATAATCTGTAGTTGGGTTAGGGTAAATCTTTATTTCTTTAGTAAGATTATTGTTGTGAATACCAACTGTAGAGCAAGCACTGCAGGATGCAAAACAAACTACATCTATTACGGTATCTATAGCCACATTTACCATCCTGTTCCCATTTATTGAGCAAGTTGAAGGTACTGTTTCTACATTTGTAATCGTGTTCCCATTATAAAATTTGTATTCATAATTTCCAGTATGAACATAAGAAATATCTTCATAATATTTAGATGTAGTATCAAGATTGCAAAGTCTTGTTAAAATAGGATTCCAACCTTGGAAGTTTCCAGCAACATGTATTCCATTAGTATTTATTGAAGTTTGGGATTGCATATCAACTACAAATCTTAATAAAGTATAACCATTTGGTGCATTACCTGAAAACATAATTGCTCCAATATTGGTAGTGTCATTAACTAATGAATCGATGAAAATCCAACGACTATCATTAAAGTTATATCCAACTCTTGATTCTACAGGCACAAATTCAACTTCATACCATTGATCACCATTTAGGAATTTATATTCATATTTTTTAAAAGCTGGTATGTCAACTATAATACTATAGATGTTGGTGTCAGTAGTTTCTTGAGTCATTAAAGTTGTGTTAGAAGCCCAATCACCACCTGCAAATCCAGCAAGAGTTTGGAAATCTCCTGAAACATGTACACCGTATACACTTATAGTTTGACCTGTCATATTTACTGCGAATTTTACTTTTTTTGCATTTACATTCGTAAATAAAATTGCAAAAGTTATGAGGAAAAGTATTTTTTTCATATTACTTTTATTAGATAGTTATTTTAAAATAGATATTTTTTTATTAAAACTTAAATTTTTATCAATACTAATGTTTAAAAGATACACACCATTGTCGAGATTACTTAATTCAATAATATTAGTGTTCTTGTTTTTGTACACACATTTTCCAACTATATTGTAAATACTAATTGTAAAATCAGTTACTTTAGAAATGTTGTCAATGTAAAGCAGGCCATTAGATGGATTAGGATAGATGCTAAAATAACTATTTATATCTAAATTCTCAATTCCTGAAACAGTAACATTAAATTGATTTGAAAGATTAGAAGCACAACCAGTAGCATCAATTATTTGCACTTGGTAATTTCCACTAATTGTAGGTATGTATTTTTGAGAAGTTGCACCAGCAATTTTTACTCCATTAAAATACCATTGATACGTATTGCCTAATGTTGAGATAATAGTATCTCCATTTTTAGAAATAGTAGGAGTTGTAGGAGTGGAGCCACTAATATAGCAAGCTGAATATCTAAATGCTTGCGCTAATGAACCAGAAATTGTTTTTGACCATAGCATAGTGCCATTTGAATCTACTTCATAGATTAAACCTGACATTGCTACACAAACTAAGAGGTTACCGTTAGGCAACATTTGAGAATTACCTTCATTTGAAGAATGGCCGTTGCAAGCATGTCTATACGTATAGGTAGTTGGTGCTAATGATAAGTCATAATTATATCCATTGTAAGGAGGGGCAATCATATCTATACTTGACACAGTTGCTGAAACTCCATTATTATTAAATGCAGCTAAATATCCAGCCTTTGGACAACCTTGAGGTATCCAATGTGCATCGTGAACTACATTGAAAATAGTAGTGCCAGTGGCTCCATAAGCAGCAGGATTTCCCCACCTGAAAAGAAAATCACCACCTTTCCCAGAATTGCCACCAGTATGTCCAGCAGCTTGAGCAGTAGTTGTACTATGATCAATTACATAAATTTCATTTAAATTATGAGAACTAAAAACTATCTGATCTAACTGAGGATTATAATCAATACCATTTGCATGCATCCAGTCTTTTGTTGTCTTATAATTTATATTTAAAAGCTCGGGGTGCTGAACTATAGATGTTACATAGTTGTCCTTTGCTGAATTATTGGTTTGGCATAAATGGTCCCAAACATGCCATTCCCAAACAACATTTCCGCCAGTTGCTCCCGATGGTTGTATTTCTACAATTTTTTCTGGCCACATTACTATATTTGTTGAACTTCCTGCTTGAGTAGCTTCGGCTGCAGTTTTAGATTCATATGATATTAATAAGACATTTCCATTAGGCATAGGACAAATGTCATGGTGTGTACAATAAGTTGAAGTACTATATACATAATCCCAAATAACATTTCCACTGTAGTCAACTTTTTGTACTTCTCCACAAATAGGTCCTCCAGAAAAAGAATTACCTGTTCTTGCTACTGTTCTTACGAGTGTTCCTCCAGGTAATAAGTAGGATGAATAACAAGTTTTAGATGTAGAAGCCATCGTCCAGGTATGATAGGTGGTTCCATTAGTGTCTATCAAATATGCAATATTACTATTTGAAGTACTGTATAGAGTGTATTCACCCCATTGTTGGGCGTTTGAAAAATAAATTGAAAGAAAAAAACTTAAAAAAGTTAATTTGATAATTAAAATTCTTTGTTTCATAACTAAAGTAATTGGTGTGTAAATTTTGATTATTATTATGGAGCTAATATGATTTTACCAGAATATTCATGTTCTGGGCCTTCTATTTCTTTTAAAATTATTCTATATATATATACTCCCATAACTACATCTTTAAAACTTCCTGAATTATTAAGTGTACCATTCCATGCTTCTGCATCAGTACCATTCCAATTTGTAGTATGATAAAATTCTTTTCCCCAACGATCGTATATATACATTTTAAACTTAGTAGGGTCTACATTATATCCTTTTGGTGTAAAATAATCATTAACTCCATCTCCATTTGGTGTAAAAGCGTCAGGAATGTAAAAAGCAAAAATATCTCTAACAACTACAAAATGATTAGTAGAATCAGTACAGCCATTGCCATCGCTTACAATTAAAGTAACCTGATATTGACCTATGCCAATATAATTATGGTTAGTGTTTTTTACTAAACTAGGCGTTGATCCATCGCCAAAATCCCAATACCAATTTGAAATATTTCCAGATGAAGAGTTGTTGAAAATAAAATTTACTGGATGGTTATTGTAAATTTGAATTGAAGGATTAACGCTGAAATCAGCAATAGGTCCAGGTGTTTCGTTAACAACTACAGATGATGTTGTGGAACATAAACTGTCAGTTGTTTTTATACTATATGTTCCACTTGATAGATTGATAATAGTAGAAGTAGTTTGGCCGTTATTCCATAAATAATTATATGTTCCCTGTCCACCACTTGCAACTGCTGTAGCTGTTCCATTTTTCATATTACAGGTTTCGTTAGTTGAAGATATTAAAATGGTAGGTCCAAACTTTTGTATTATAGTTATACTCCCAGTTGTTGAACAAGAGTTGGCGTCAGTAACTGTTACTGAATAAGTGCCTCCACTTGTAATTTTTGTAGTTTGAGTAGTTTTGTTATTCGACCAATGATAAGTTGCATAACCATTTCCTGCATTAAGTGTTGCTGTGTCTCCTTTACAAATAAATGGTGGCCCATTAATATTTGGAGTTGGAACTATGATAAGATTTATTTGTGCAGTATCTTTTCCAGAGCATCCATTTTTTGTCACATTTACATAATAACTTCCCCCAGTATTAACAGAGATTGTTGATGTTGTAGCTCCAGTCGACCATAAATATGTGGTATATTCACTTCCAGCATTTAAAGTAATTGTGCTACCCGAACAAAGATTAGTGGGGCCAGTAATTGTTGGGTTGAGCACAGTATCTAATAATACTTTTACACTATCTTTAGTTTTACATCCATTTGCATCCGTAACAACTATAGTATATTGACCAGCATGAAGGTTAGAAGCAGTATCATTATTTGTAACAGGGTTGGTGTTCCATGCATAATTAAATGTTCCGGTTCCACCTGTAGCTATTACAATTGCTTTTCCATCTCCAATTCCACAATGATCATTAATAGAAGATGTCGTCAATATTGGTAATGGTTTTACTGTAACTATTGAAGTAAGAATTGTAATATTATTTGGACAAAAAGAATTGCTTCCCGCTTTTGTAATACTAACAGAATAAGTAGTAGTTACAAGTGGTTTTACTTTGATTATAGCATTTGATGCTTGGCTTGTCAATGTTGGATCTACAGGTGTTGATGTCCATGCATAAATTGAACCTCCTGTAGCTACTAATGTTGCGCTATCTCCTTTGCAAATTGATTGGCTTTGGGTTAATGTTGGTGTTGAGCCTACTCCTACGTTTGCTGCTATAACATAATCGCAAACATCGCCTTGAGTCCCATCAATCATAAAATAATATACCTGCCCCGGAATTAAATTTGTAGCAGTTATTGTCCCATTTGTAGGATACCCAGGATTCCAGCAATTGGATTTAGAAACAAAATTATAACAATCGGTAGTAGAATATATTTGCATTTGTATTCCATGATTATTTTGACAATTACTACACCATACATTAAATACAGCAACAGTAGAATCTGCAATGAATTTTAACCAAGAGTTATTTTGAATTGTAGCACAGAAAACAGAACCTAAGGGTGTATTTGTTTCGTTGGTGTGGTTGGTTGTACTCACCCAATTTGTATAGGTTGCGCTTGTGTTTCCACAGTAACCATTCAAATTACAAATTGGTGTCGCACTTGAACAGAAGTCGTTTGCAACAGGATTGCTGGTGCATGGCGGTTGTGAAATCGCATAAAATGCAATTAATGTTAGAATGATTATTAAGAGTATTCTTGATTTCACTTTTTAAAATTAAAATTAAAATTATTTTGCAATATTACTAACAATTTAAATTCATTTGTTATAATATTCTTTAATTATGTTATGATATTTTTAGTCATTCTTTTAATAAATTGTTTTATGTTGATTATGAGCATTAATATTTAAGGTTTAAGTGTGTTTATTTCTCTATTATTTTAAAAAAATCTTTACTATATGTTTCACTTATCGGTATTAATTTCTCCCCAATTTTAATTCTGTTCCTTTGTATTGAATTAATATGTGGTATTGATACTATATATGAACGATGTACACGGGTAAAAGTTTGTGTAGGTAGTTTACTTAATATTGTTTTTAGCGTCATTAATGATAATATGAATGTTTCTCCACAATATATTTTTATATAATCATCCAAACCTTCTATGTATGTAATGTCGTTTATATTTATTTTTACAATTTGATAATCTGCTTTTACAAAAATATAATTTTCTTCAATTTGATGTTGATTGTTCGAGAATTTATAGTAATCATAAGCTTTATTTACTGCTTTAAAAAACCTTTCAAACTCGATTGGCTTTAACAAATAATCAACAGCATCTAAGTTAAAACCTTCAACTGCATATTGATTATAGGCAGTAGTGAAGATTACCATTGGTTGTTGCTTTAAAGATTTTAAAAATTGTATTCCATTCAGGTCAGGCATTTCAATATCTAAAAAAAGTAGGTCTATTTTTTCATTCATTAATATTTCAGTAGCCTTAAAAGGATCTGTAAAGCTACCTTTGAAATCTAGAAAACTAACTTTTGATACGTAATCCGAAATTATTTCGAGCGATAATGGCTCGTCGTCTATTGCAATACAACTTATCATACCAAATTTATTATTAGTTCAACCTCATATACATTATCTGTCTCTTTAATGTTTAAAATATGATTTTCTTCATAAATTAATTTAAGCCTTTTCTTAACATTTTCCAATCCAATGCCAGTTGTTTCTTTATTAATATGAGTAAAAATATTATTTTTTGTTTTTAAAGTAAACATATTTTTATCTAAAAATACATCAATACTAATTGGAGAGTTCTTGTGTGTGCTAATGCCGTGTTTAAATACGTTTTCAACAAAAGTAATAAGCAAAAGTGGGGCAATTTGAGCACTGTTAAAATCTCCTTTTTTATTAAAAGTAAGTTCTACTGTTTCCGAAAGTCTCATCTTTTGCAAGTCGATATAATTGCTTATGCAATCAATTTCTTTTTCCAAAGGAACTTTGTCAGCCTGGGTTTCATTGACGATATATCTAAGTAGTTTTGATAGTTGCATAATAGTTTCGGGAGTTGAATCCGACTTTTTTAAAGCCAAAGCATAAATAGTATTTAACACATTAAATAAAAAATGCGGGTTTATTTGTGCTTTTAGATTGGTGAGTTCTGTTTGTAGTTTTTCTTTTTCAATTAGCGTTCTATATTTTTCAGTTTCGAACCACGTATTTATAATTTTTATGCCACTACTTATCATAAATATTATTAAAAACATTAATGCAGTAAAGGTATTAAAAATGTGTTTGTGGGGTGGTTTATGGCCTTCGAAATGCTTGAATTCGTACTCTGGTTTTAGTAGTTCTGGTAGGATTACTATTATTACAAAAAGAATAATTATTGAGATAACATATTTTGTTATTTTATGTCGGGCTAATAGTTTTGGTATTAATACTAATGAGTTTAAATAATAAAACCCGATAAATAGTAAGTTGCTGATGATATAATTTATTTGAAAATAAAGGTCGATTTGTTTATCAAAGTTTTCTGGAGGTTTTTGAAACATTAAAAAAGGAAAACTTATGAAACAAAGCCATACTAAAATATGAATGCTTACTTGAAAATACGTTCGCTTTAACATAACTGCTAATTTTTATTCAAAAGTACTATTTTTTTTTCTAACAAAAGGTAAATAATAGGTGAAATACGATGATTAATCGGTTAAATAAATATTTCTACTAATTTCAATAAATGCATTTGTTTTGTAAGTAGTAGTAATATAGTGTGTTTGGGTATTACTTAAAGTTAAAAATCCATTTGCTTCTGTTATTAGGGTATAGATCGGAAGAGCACACGTCTGAACTCCAGTCACCTGAAGCTAT
>CAYRBL010000044.1:0-13785 GCA_964422385.1 uncultured Bacteroides sp. | reverse complement strand
AGTCTGATTCTAGTTTAAATCCGGCTAATTGTTGTCTTAAAATTGCCGTAACCTCTGCGGGTTTAATTTCAGCCATACTATATATACTTTAAGTTATATTCTGTTATTATAATTTCTTTTCGTAAATGTTTACATCAAATTCTTTCTTCAAGCGTTGAATTTTATCTGACAAACTATTGTCAGATTCTCTGTCGCCAATTGTAACCACAAAGCCACCTAATAAATCAGGTTTTACTATTTCGTTTAATTCGATAGTGTGTTTTGTTTGGTCAGCTAGCAAGGAAACAAATTCTTTTCTGGTAACATCATCCAATCCTATTGCAGTTTTAAGTTGAGCTACTTTTATACCTTTAAATTCTTTGTATAAAACAACAAAGCTTTCGGCAATAGATTTTATGTCTGCTTCTCTTCTTTTCTTAACAATTAAGATTAAAAAAGCTAAAGAAACAGGATGAATGTGTGAAGCGAAAATTTCATTGATTATTGCTACCTTTTTACTAGTATGTATGATTGGACTTGCTAATAACATTTCGAAATCTCTGTTGGATTTGCAAACATCATAAACAAGGTTTGTATCTTCAAAAGCCTTTTCGAGAAACCCTTGTTCAACTGCCAGCTCAAACAAAGCTTTTGCATACCTAATATGTATCCTACTGTCTTCCATTATAGCTTTGTAAGATTAATTGAAATTAACATTGTCCATCATCTTATCAATAAGATTTTTTTGCTTAGCTTTGTCCGAAAGTTCTTCTTTCAGTAGTTTCTCAGCAATCTCTATTGATAGTGTTGCAATTTGATTTTTTAAATCAGTTATTGCAGCCATCTTTTCGAAATGTATACTTTCTTTAGCAGCTTCCAGAATACGATTGTATTCTTCGTTAGCTTTAGCTTTAGATTCTTCAACAATATTATCACGAATCTGACGTGCTTCTTTTAATAAATTGTCTCTTTCTTCTTTTGCTTCTTTTAGCATTTGTTCGTTGCTAAACTGCAAAGCTTTCATTTCTTCTCTTGTATTATTTGCAAGTTGAAGTGCATCATCTATCGACTGTTCTCTTTCGCGAAGACTAGCCACGATAGGTTTCCATGCAAATTTGGTAAGAATAAAAAGCAATATTCCGAATGATAAAGTCATCCAGAAGATAAGTCCTATGCCGGGAGTTACTAAACCCATATCTTTATAAAATTAATTTCTTTAATAAATAAATCTTCCTCACCGCCACCAATCGTATTGATGAGGAAGATGATTTGTTTGTTACATGAAAACGATCAATAAACAAACTACAATTGCAAAGAATGCAACACCTTCGATTAAAGCTGCAGAGATAATCATATTTGAACGAATATCACCTACTGCTTCAGGTTGACGAGCGATAGATTCAAGGGCACTTTTACCAATGTTTCCAATACCCATACCTGCACCGATTGCTGCAATACCAGCGCCTAATCCTGCTCCCATCTTAGCGATTGGTTTCAAGTCTGCTGCTGCTTGTAATAAAACTGTTAATACTGACATACTATTTGTATTTATTGTTAAAAAAAATCTCAAATTTATTATTTAGTGATTTACTGATTTGGCGATTTCGTGATTTAACGATTTCGTAATTCAATAATTCAACTGTCTTTATTATTCTTAATTCTTAATTCTTAATTATTAATTATCTTATATTCGTAATTCGTAATTGATTCTAGTGTTCCTTATGATGTTCTTCTATTGCCATTCCAAAATATAATGCACTTAAAAGTGTAAATACGTAAGCTTGGATAAAGGCAACTAAAAGTTCTAATAGTCCCATAAAAACATAGAATACAACTGACACTACAGATACTCCATATCCTAATCCCGCATTCATTTCGCCAAAGATAAATATCAAACTTATAAATCCTAAAGCTATAATGTGACCAGCAGTGATGTTAGCAAAGAGACGCACCATTAAAACGAATGGTTTTGTAAATACTCCTACTAATTCTACGATTGGCATCAATGGAATTGGGATTTTTAACCACCAAGGTACTCCAGGAGCGTTAACTATATGTGTCCAGTATGCTTTGTTTCCGCTTACTGTTGTTATTATAAAAGTAAATAATGCGAGCACCATTGTTACTGCTATATTTCCCGTTAGGTTAGCTCCACCTGGAAAGAATGGGATTAATCCTAGTAAATTATTTATGAAAATAAAGAAGAAAACTGTGAGTAAAAATGGTAAATATCTTTCGTATTTCTTTTCGCCTATCGAAGATTTTGCAATGTCGTCTTTTACAAATAAGATTAATGGTTCAATAAAAGAAGCAATTCCTTTAGGTGAAGCCATTCCTCTTTTCTTATATCCGCGAGACATTGATAAGAAGATAAATCCAATTAAAAATACACTTATAAATAATGCAAATACGTTTTTGGTAATTGATATATCTAAAGGAAGTTTTTCGTCTTCTATTTCTTTTCCTGTGGTATCTTTGGTAATGTGTACAATTTTTCCTTTGTTTGCACCTTCTTCAGCTATTTTAAAGTCATCAAAACTTTCTTTTCCATGATGAAAATTAGAAGACATAAAAGTTTTAAGATTGCCATTATAATATAGTATAATTGGTAAAGGAATTGATACATGTGTTTCGCCGATATTCATAATATGCCATTCGTAAGCATCGCTAATGTGCTCAGTAATCATCTCTCCGGCATTGAACTTCTCTGTTTTATGTTCGCTTTCTTTTTCGTTTGCAATTACATTATTATTAAATTGCAAAACAAAGAACATTATGATAGCTCCTATTATGTACTTATTAGTTATAAATTTTCTGACGTAAGATAAACGCATATTCATTTCCTTAATTAGTTACCGTATATATAATTAGTAACAGTAAAACAATCTAAAATGGACTATTCTTATCATAATCCGAGTGCAAAATTAAGAAATTTACTTAAATTAAACATCATTTTTTTATTTATTTATCAACATAATTGTTTAATAAGTTAAATTTAGTATGATTTTTCTATTTATATTTGCACCATGAATAATATCCGTAGCATATTTTATCTTATTTTTTTGTGTGTGATGATAATTATAATTTCATCTTGCCGGACAACTAATAAGGTGACAAACAATTTTAATAACAATAAAAAGGTGAATCCTTTTGAGGCCAACAAAGCTTTTTATAAAGAGTACTCAATTAAGTTGGGTTATCAGCTTATGGGCAACGAGGATGTGGATTATATTAAGCAAGTACACTCCTGGATAGGTACGCCATACAAGTATGGAGGGTGTACTCGTGAAGGTATCGATTGTTCGTGTTTTGTGAATACTTTTTATTATGAATTTTTCGGTATTTCGCTAAAGCGAAGAGCAGAAGATATGCTTAATGATATTCATGTAGTGGATACTACAGCTTTGCAGATTGGCGATATTATTTTCTTTAAAATAAATGGGCAAAAGATTTCGCATGTGGGATTATACATCAGCAATCGTCGGTTTATACATGCCTCCACGTCAAAAGGGGTTATGATTAATAGTCTTGATGATGCTTATTATAAGAAGTGTTTTCAGAGAGTGGGTAGAGTACTTTAGGCAATTACGATTTACGAATTACGAATTACGAGGAAAAATTAGAATTACGAATAACAAGAAAAGAATTACTATAATTTTCCCTTTCGGGGAATAAATACAAAAACATCCTCCAAAAAGCAGTCATTTTCTAAAGTGCTTTAAAAGAGTCCGATTCATCGATATCCTTTTTGGATATCGTATAATCGGAGCCTTTTTTACGATATCCAAAAAGGATTTTATATAATCGGAGCCTATTTTATGTTATCCAAAAAGGTTTTTATATAATCGGCTCCGATTATACTAAATCCTTTAATAGGATGCTAAAAGCAACTCCGATTATACTAAATCCTTTGTTGGGATGCTAAAATCGGAACTTTTGTTTTTTAAATTAACAATACGTTTAGCTTATGAAAACCTCTTGTTTTTTTCTTTTTAAAGAAAGAATCCCAAAATCGTCCCAAAAAAGTGCCCATTTTCTAAAGTGCTTTTAAAGAGTCCGATTCGATCGTATTTTTTCATGGGATGATATAATCGGAGCCTTTTTTACGATATTTTTTTGCAGGATGATATAATCGGGACCGTTTATATGATATTTTTTTAACATATAAATTAATAGGTTTCGATAATACAATATCTTTTTACAGGATACTATAAACAACTACGATTATATGTTATTTTTTAATAGGATGCTAAAATCGGTACTTTTGTTAAAAAAGAAAAGCTTTCAAACCTAAATAATAAAAATACTAAATTTGTTTTTTTGAAAAAGTATAAATTCGCAAGTGTTCTTTTAAAATAAACATTATTAAATGACAAAACCTAAAAGGTTTCCAAAACCTGTTAGGTTTAATTCAATACGTTAACATATTCTTTGAGAACTTAAGGAATAATAATAAAAATCTATTTCATATCATATCCAAAAAGTCTATAAATCTATATTATTAAAAGATTTATTTCCTATTATAAGCTTCTAATGCGTAATTTGTAATTCGTAATTCGTAATTTTTTATTCCTTAATCCTATTAATCCACTTTTCTTGTTGAGGAGCTTCGTATATCTTCATTTTATTAAATAAACCTTCAATAGTAGTATCATCTACCAACATCTGACGATGTATAGGTTTCATAAACTTTTCGCTTGCCATTAGGTCAACTTGTTTTATAAGATGATCATAATAATGATTAATATTTAAGATACCTACAGGCTTGCGATGCAAATCCAGTTGCGAAGACGTCATCATCTCAAACAACTCATCTAAGGTTCCAAAACCACCAGGCAAAGCAATAAAAGCATCAGAATAATCAGCCAAAATTTGCTTGCGTTCGGCCATAGAATCTACGTAAATAAGTTCGGTAAGCTTATCGTGTGCAATTTCTTTTACAGAAAAAAAACGAGGGATTACTCCAATTGCATTGCCTCCATTTTTCAATACTTCGTCGGCAATAATACCCATCAAGCCAACTTTTGCACCTCCATATACTAATGTTATGTTTTGTTGCGCAAAATACGTCCCAAGTTCTTTTGCAACCTCACTATATATTACAGGTTCGCCAGTGCTTGAGCCACAGAACACACAAACAGCATTAAATTGATTTATTTGCTCCATTTATTATAATGTATACGTGATTTGATAAATCTTTCGGGCATTTCTTTTATTTCATCAGCATAACCTACAGCAATAATCGCCAAAGGCTGAATATGCGAAGGCAATTCAAAGAGTTCTGACACATTTCGCATACGATCTTCTCGGGGATTAACACCCAACCAAGCCGTTGCCAAACCCATTCCATGCGCCGACAATAAAATGTTTTGTATAGCTGCCGAACAATCCTGTATCCAATAACTAGTCATAGGTTCTATCAATTCATCAGAACAAACGACGATTGCAAGCGGAGCCTCCTTCAACATTTTGGAATATGGATGAACGCCCATAATCTTATTCAGCATAGTTCTATCGTCGACAACTATGAAACTCCAAGGCTGTTTATTGTTAGCCGAAGGTGCATACATAGCTGCTTTAAGCATGTTTTCTATTTGTTGTTCCGAAACTGCATCTGTTTTATACTTTCGTATGGTTCTTCTTGTTAGGATTATATTTTGAATGTCCATTGATTTGGTATTTTCTTCTTTTTTACAATAAAATTAATGTGCTTCCAGCCAGTTTTCGCCAATCTCCATCTCTATTTCAACAGGTACTTTCAAAGGTAAAGCATTCTTCATACATTCCTCAATGATTGGTTTAACAATATCTAATTCCGATTTATGAATGTCGAACACCAACTCATCATGTACCTGCAATATCATCTTAGATAAAAGATTTCTTTTTGTAAATTCTTTATGGATATTAATCATCGCAACCTTTATCATATCAGCACTTGTGCCTTGTATAGGTGCATTTATTGCATTACGTTCGGCAAAGCCTCTTGCATTAAAATTATTCGACATAATATCCTTTAAATATCTTCTTCTTCCAAGCATAGTTTCCACAAAACCGTTTTCTCTTGCAAAGGCAATGCTTTGGTTCATATAATCTTTAATTTTTGGATATTTTGCAAAGTAATTATCTATGATTTCAGCAGCTTCCTTGCGCGGTATGTTCAATCTTTCGGACAAACCAAAGGCAGAGATCCCATAAATAATACCAAAGTTAACAGTCTTAGCATTTCTTCTCATATCCTGCGATACTTCTGAAAGTTCTACACCATATACTTTAGCAGCAGTAGCTGTATGAATATCCACTTTCATATTAAAAGCTTCAAGCATTCCTTCATCTCCACTCAAGCTTGCAATAATTCTTAATTCTATCTGAGAATAATCTGCCGATAAAAGGGTATAATCACTGTTGCGGGGAACAAAAGCCTTGCGTATTTCACGACCTCTTTCCGTGCGGATAGGAATATTCTGCAGGTTTGGATTGTTTGAACTCAACCTGCCTGTTGCAGCTACCGCTTGATTGTATGAAGTATGAACTCTGCCAGTACGAGGGTTGATAAGCTCTGGTAAAGTGTCAACGTAAGTAGATTTTAGTTTAGAAAGCTGGCGAAAATCCAATATCTTTTGAATAATAGGATGCTTATTAACTAACTTAATAAGTATTTCTTCTCCTGTGGAATGCTGTTGTGTCTTTGTTTGCTTAGGCTTCTCAACTATTTTTAATTGATCGAATAATACTTCCCCTAATTGTTTAGGAGAAGCAATGTTAAAAGTAGTTCCAGAAAGATCGTATATTTCAATCTCTAATTGTTTAAGCTCTATTTTTAATTGTTCTGAAAAAGCATTTAGTGCGTTTCCATCAATCTTCACACCTTCCTTTTCCATATCTGCCAATACCGGAATCAAAGGTGCCTCTACTTTATTATATAAGTCCTGCACTTCGGATTCAACGAGCAAAGGTTCGAAAACATTCTTCAATTGCCAGGTAATATCTGCATCTTCCGCAGCATATTCTTTTATTATTTCTAAAGAAACTCCTCGCATACTTAATTGGTTCTTGCCTTTCTTACCAATTAACTCCTCAATAGAAACAGGAATATAATTTAGGTAAGATTCGGCAAGGAAATCCATCCCGTGACGCATATCAGGTTGCAATAAATAATGCGCTATCATAGTATCAAAAAGCTTCCCATTCACATTAGTGTCGTACCACTTAAGGATGGCAAGGTCGAACTTAATATTCTGCCCAATCTTCTCAATACTTTCATCCTCAAAAATAGGTTTAAACTCGTTCACTATCTTTAAAGCATCCTCGTAAACAGCAGGGATGGGAATGTAATAAGCTTCATTATTCTTAAAACTAAAAGAAATACCAACCAACTCACAATTGTTGACGTCAGTGCCTGTAGTTTCGGTGTCGAAGCAAATACTTTTTTGCTGCTTTAGCAAATTTAAAAGCTCCTGCCTTTTTGTGGCATCATCTATTAATATATAGTTATGCTTTGTATTATTAATTGTGTTCTTAGTGTCGGGTACTTCCTCTTCTTCAACAAAAGTTTGATCCTCTTCATAAGAAGAAAATAAATCGGGAGCACTTGCAGCCCTTTGTTTTTGTTCGTTGCCTTCCTGCACCGAAATATCAGTGAACACTCGTTTAGCAAAAGTACGGAACTCTAATTCATCGAGAATCTCTTTCAAGAGTTTTTTGTCAGCTTTGCCGTGCAAAAGATTCTTTTCATTAAATTCAACAGGGGCATCCAAAATAATAGTAGCCAAGTTGCGCGATTGTAAGCACTGTTCTTTATGAGTTAGCACCTTTTCTTTGAGTTTTGGATTGCTAATCTTATCAGCATTTGCAATAAGATTATCAATATTATCAAACTCATCTAATAATTTACGCGCTGTAACCTCTCCAACACCAGGTATCCCTGGAATATTATCAGAAGCATCGCCCCATAAGCCCAACATATCTATTACCTGATCAGGTCTTTTAATTCCGAACTTCTCACACACTTCAGGCACACCCATCACGATTGCTTTCTCGCCCATTCGTCCAGGTTTGTAAATAAAGATGTTCTCAGAAACCAATTGTCCGAAATCTTTGTCGGGCGTTACCATATAAGTAGTGTAGCCGTTTCTTTCAGCTTCTTTCGCCAGCGTCCCTATTATATCATCGGCTTCGTATCCTTCGGCCATTAGCACGGGTATGTTGAATGCTTGAATAAGTTTGACAATATAGGGAAGCGAAGCAGAAAGGTCGTCGGGCATTGCTTGTCGGTTTGCTTTATATTCTGTGAACTCTATGTGACGAACGGTGGGCGCGTAGGTGTCAAAACAGACAGCTATATGGCTAGGTTTTTCCGTTTTTAGCAAATCGTAAAGAGTATTAGCAAATCCCATTGCTGCAGATGTGTTAACTCCTTTCGAATTTATACGCGGATTTTTATTCAAAGCATAAAAAGCACGATAAATTAAAGCCATTGCGTCGAGCAGATATAGTTTTTTTTCAGTTGGCATATGTAAAGATTTTAAGTCTGTAAAATTAGTCATTTTTTCCATAGTAGGAAGAATATTTTTTAGCCTTCGTAAAGGTTTCTTGGGTTTAAACATACAAACTTAACAATGGTTTAATATTAATAAAACATTAAAGTTTTATTTTATTAAAGAATGATTAGCGTTTATTAAATAAAAAATAGTATTTTTGTATAGATTTTTAAACAGCATTAAAGCAAGTATGAACACAGCAGAAAATAAGCAACAAAACATCGAAATAAGTGAGAACTTTATTGATCTTGAGAAGATCGTTTCAGGAAAGAATCCACGATTGCTTAAGCTTATTCCTACTTTTGTATTCTCTTATCTTAAAAAAATAGTCCATTTAAAAGAATTGAATGCCGCAATATACCGCAACAGAGAAGTAATTGGTGTCGACTTTGCCACAGCTATACTACAGGAATTCGGTGTAAACATCAACGTGATTGGAATTGAAAACATCCCTATGAAAGGTAGATATATTATAGCAGCTAATCATCCCTTGGGAGGAATGGATGGTATGGCTTTGATCTCTGAAATTGGCAAGAGGCGAAAAGATATTATCTTTCCGGTTAATGATCTTCTGATGAACTTGCCTCAGCTGAAGCCTATCTTTATTCCTATTAATAAAACAGGAAAAAATACTGACAACATTAAGATTTTGGAAGACACTTTCGCTTCTGATGCGATGATGTTGTACTTTCCAGCTGGTCTTTGTTCGCGTAAGCAAAAGGGCGGACTTATTATGGATATGGAGTGGAAAAAAACGTTTATCAGCAGAGCTAAAAAGTACCAGCGCGATGTGATTCCTGTTTATATTGATGGTAAAAATACAAACTTCTTCTATAATCTATCTTACTTTAGAAAGCGACTTGGGATAAAAGCCAACATAGAAATGCTCTACCTGGTAGATGAAATGTATAAGCAACGAGACAAAACCATCAATATTATAATTGGGAAACCTATTTCATATCAAAACTTCGACAAGAAGTTTACAGATTTGCAATGGGCACAGAAAATGAAAGAGAATGTATACAATATGACTGCAGATTCGGCTGAAGCTGCAAACAATTTATTAGATTAAGGTGTTATTAAAGTGAAAATAGAAATCTATCAACTATGAAAAATATCATTGCGCCTCTCGACAGAAAGTTATTGGTAGCAGAACTAACAGAGGAAAAGTTTTTAAGGAAAACCAACTATGGGAATAAGGATATTTATATCGTAACCCATCACGATTCTCCTAATATGATGCTGGAAATTGGCCGACTAAGAGAACTTAGCTTCAGAGATGCCGGAGGTGGTACTGGATACGAAGTAGATATCGACGAGTACGATACCGATGCTATTCCTTACAAACAATTATTGGTTTGGGATGCCGAAGCGCAGGAGGTAGTTGGTGGCTATCGATTTATAGAAGGAGGAAATGTTAAATACGATACCAAGGGCAAGCTCTTTAGTGCTACATCCGAGTTGTTTCATTTCTCTGATAAGTTTATAAAGGAGTATCTTCCTTACACAATTGAGTTGGGTCGATCGTTTGTTCAGCCAAATTACCAGCCAACATATAATATACGTAAGGGTATTTTTTCGTTAGATAATCTATGGGATGGCCTTGGTGCAATAACTCTTGAGAACCCTGATATAAAGTATTTCTTTGGTAAGATAACAATGTATCCCCGCTTTAATATTACTGCCAGGGATATGATATTATTCTTCCTTAATAAGTATTTTCCTGATGTTGACAAGTTGGTTGTTCCTCATCATCCTGTAAATTTAGTTACGGACATCGAAGAATTGGAAGGCACTTTTACAACAAATAACTACGACGAAGATTACCGCATACTTATGAAGAACGTTAGACGTTTTAACGAGGCAATTCCGCCACTAGTGAATGCATATATGAATCTTTCGGCTACAATGAAAACATTTGGTACTGCTATCAACCACCATTTTGGCGAGGTTGAAGAAACAGGTATCTTGGTTACTATTAACGATATTTACGATATTAAGAAGCATAGACATATAGCCACTTATCAAAAGAAAATATAAGATGCTAGTTGTAAAAGAAGCTGTTTTTACCTGTAGTAGTCCTTATCTTAAGAAATGTCCGCCTCCTACGCTCCCTGAATTTGCCTTCATTGGCAGGTCAAATGTAGGGAAGTCCTCACTTATAAATATGTTGGTCGGGAAAAAGGATCTCGCCAAGACCTCTTCGACACCCGGCAAGACGCAATTGATAAACCACTTTATGGTAAATAAAGAATGGTTTATTGTTGATTTGCCCGGCTATGGCTATGCGAAAACATCGAAGAAAAATAGAGAGAAGTGGCCCGAAATGATTGAGACCTTTATCGAAAAAAGAGACACCCTTATCTCTACTTTTGTTCTCATCGATTCGAGGATTGAACCCCAGAAAATAGATGTGGAGTTCATCAATTGGCTTGGGGAAAACGGCCTGCCTTTTGTTCTTGTGTTTACCAAAACTGATAAGATAAATCAAAGGGAACTTTCGGCCAATATGAATGTATATAAAGCGCATCTTTCGCAACAATGGGAGGAGCTTCCGGAGATGATTGTGAGCTCCTCGAAATCTGAACGCGGGAAAGAGGATATCCTTAATTATATTAAAAAAAATTATAAGCTTTAGAAGTTGGAAGACTTATTGGTATCAGTAAAAGATTTAACGGTCGCTTTTAAATCCGAAGGCGTGCTGAATAATGCTGTCGACAACATCTCTTTTGATCTTTATAAAGGAAAAACACTTGGCATTGTTGGCGAATCGGGCTCCGGTAAGTCCGTTACTTCCCTAGCCATTATGCAACTGCTCAACTGTCCACCGGCAGTTGTTTCGTCTGGCAAAATAGTTTTTAAAAAGAAAGATGGTTCCCTTCAGGACCTTTTGCAACTTAGTGATAAGGCTATGCAACAGTATAGGGGCAACGAGATTGCGATGATCTTTCAGGAGCCTATGACCTCGCTCAATCCTGTTTATAAATGTGGCAAGCAAGTGATGGAAATCATTTTGCGACATCAAAAGATAAGTAAAAAAGAAGCAAAACAAAAGACCTTGGAGTTGTTTGCCGAGGTGTTGCTTCCCGATCCCCTCGCTGTGTTTAATAAATATCCGCATCAGCTTTCGGGTGGCCAGAAGCAAAGAGTGATGATTGCGATGGCTATTTCGTGCAATCCTTCCTTGCTTATTGCCGACGAGCCCACTACTGCTTTGGACGTTACGGTGCAAAAAACAATCATCGAATTGCTTAAGAAATTACAGCAAAAACATAGTATGTCCATTATGTTTATTACGCACGACTTGGGCGTGGTTGCTGGCATTGCCGACGAAGTAGCGGTGATGTATAAGGGGCGAATTGTGGAGCAGAATACAGTTGAAAATATCTTTAAAGCAGCTCAACATCCCTACACAAAAGGTTTGCTTGCCTGTCGTCCTAAATTGGAGTACAGGCTTGAGCAATTGCCTACTGTGAGCGATTTTATTAATAAAAATGGAGAAGATACGCTGTTTACCGAACGAAAAGTGGATGCCGCTGATAGGGTAAAAGCGCATCAGTTAATGTATCAGCAACAGCCTATTTTGGAAGTTAAAGACGTTAACGTAGATTTTACTACCAAGACCAGCCTTTTTGGTAAAATTTTGCAAGCATATAAGGCAGTTAAGAATGTAAGTTTTGAGGTGTACGAAGGCGAAACACTGGGCTTGGTAGGTGAATCGGGTTGTGGCAAAACTACGCTTGGTCGCACCATCCTTCAGCTTGTTAAGACCTCGCACGGGAGTGTTATTTATAAAGGAACGAAGTTGACGGATTTGGATGCACAGCAGATGCGCCACCTTCGACAGAAGCTCCAGATCATATTTCAAGACCCTTACTCTTCTCTAAACCCCCGCATTACGATAGGTTCGGCGATTATCGAGCCTATGAAGGTGCACAACATATTAACTAGCGACAAGGCGCGAAAGAATAGAGTAATTGAGCTGCTTGAGCGAGTAAATATGACCGAAGCGCAGTACAATCGCTATCCTCACGAGTTCTCGGGGGGGCAACGACAACGGATTTGCATCGCTCGGGCACTGGCTTTGAACCCTGAATTGATCATTTGCGACGAATCGGTTTCGGCTTTGGATGTATCGGTACAGGCCCAGGTGCTGAACCTTTTGAACGAGTTGAAAAAAGAATTCAAGTTTACTTATATTTTTATTTCGCACGACCTATCGGTGGTCAAGTTTATGTCGGATAGAATAATTGTGATGCAAAAAGGCGAGATTGTCGAAGCAGGTGAAGCCGATGCTATCTATGCTCATCCACAGTCGCCCTATACACGCAAGCTGATCGAATCAATTCCTCAACCCACATTTTAAACGTATGCACAGCGACCCTTTACAACATCTTTTTTCTTTAAACAAACCTGATCCAGCTTCTGTCAATCGTATCGTTTCGGGCAGTTTGTGTATGGCTATCGTCTTAAATAACAACCAGATTGGGGTATGTGCTACTTTAAATGCCAAATTTGATGCTGATTTAAGTGTTTTAAGTGCTCCTGATTTCAACAAACCTTCTCATCGTGCCATTCTTATTGCTTATTACAATGCTTTTTATAACAGTAAGATTGCTTTTGATGATACTGCCGACATAATGGAGGCTGTGGCTTTCGATACTATAAATAATATAGTGATGATAGGCAATTTTCGCCCTATAGTTAAGCGGTTTGATGAAAAGGGAATACCTATAAGTGTCTTTGATTTGGAAAACGATTGCGATTATTTAACAGACATAAAGCTCCAGAAAGACTACCTTAACAAGGCTGATGCGGTGATTGTTACCGGAACAACTTTGGTGAACAATACTTTTACCGACATCTTAAATAATACCAATGATGCTTGCAAAGTTTATCTTTTGGGTCCCTCCAATATAATGACTGCCGAGATGTTGAAGTACCGAAATGTAAAGATGGTTTTTGGCAGTGTGTTCATTGATACAGCTAATGTTATAAATTTAGTTGAGCACGGTGGCAGCATCAGAGAGTGTTTGAAATATGCAAAGAAATGCGCCATAAGTTTAAGCTCAATTTAGAATTATAAAAGGCTATTAGCTGTTTAGGTTATTTGACTATTAGTCATTTAGAAAATAGTTGCCTTCCTAATAGCCTGATGGACTAAACAGCTAATAGCCTTTCCCGTTTTTTTGTTTTTATCCGCTAATCGACTTCGTAGTTAAGCGGTGGATTTAGTTTTATGCCACAAAAAAAGAAAACCTAATTCCGC
>CAYRBL010000043.1:7456-13891 GCA_964422385.1 uncultured Bacteroides sp. | reverse complement strand
TATGGTCAGCTTAGTTCTTTTACCAGTAAAATAACTGATAAGTGCTCTACCAAGGTTACCAACTCCGATAACACAAACTTTTTGGCTAGATTTATTGTCAATAATCTCTCCAATTTTATTAATAAGCTCTTTAACATCATATCCTCTTCTTAAAGTACCTGAGTACCCCATCAGCATAATATCCCTACGGACTTGTACTGGAGTAATATGCAATAGATTTGCAATTTCATGAGAAAAGATGTTTAATTTCCCTTCATGATAACAAATCAAAAGACTTCTTCTGTATTGGCTGAGCCTTTCTACAGTTTTTTCGGGTAATAATGCGCTAGTTTCTTTCACGATAAAATTATTTGTTAATATTATTTTTTGGTAACGTTATTATAAATGTAGAACCCTTATCTGGAATACTTGTAACAGTAATATCTCCATCATAAGTTTCGACTATTTTTTTCACAATTGATAATCCAAGACCACTTCCAGATATATTTTTGGTTTTAGTATTTTTAATTCTTACAAACTCATTAAATAGTTTTGATAAATCCTCTTCAGTCATTCCAATACCACTATCACTAATACTGATAATATAGGATTCGCCTTTTTCTTTAATAAAACAATCAACTCTGCCACCTTCTTTATTATATTTAATTGCATTTGAAATAAGATTATTGAAAATAATTTCTATTTCATTTGAATCACAATTAAAAAGAATTTCTTTTGTTGAATTTAAATAAACATCAATATCTTTTTGTATGGCAAAAGGCTTCATTGTGTCAATAGAAGTCTGAGCAATATCAATTAAATTAACTTCAATTACCTTACGACTTGATGTACCAGACTCTATCTTAGTCAAGTCTAAAAGATCCATAATCAAAGAGCGCATACCTTTTATTCTTTCAAGAGAACGATCAACAATCTGATTATAATCAACAACGTTTTCTCCAAATTGTTTATCCTGAATCATTTTTAGATAACCTTCAATAGCATTAAGTGGAGCTTTTAATTCATGAGATAATACAGAAAGAAATTGAAAACGGATTTGCTTACCAGCTGTATTTAATTTCTTAGTCATTCGACGAAAATAAACCTGCTTAGTTATCGTTTCCATCGACGACCTTAATTCTTGAGGGGTGAATGGTTTTGGTATAAAATCAAAGGCACCATTCTTTGTTGCTTTAACAGCAACTTCTAATGAAGCATAAGAAGTAATCATAACAACCACCACATCCAAATGATTTTTATTAATGTACTCTAAAACTTCTATTCCTTGTATTCCTGGAAGTTTATTATCTAATAAAACGATATCAGGAAGGTTATTATTAACTATATCAATAGCCTCTTCACCAGACGATGCTTCTGAAATCTCAAACTTACAAGGCTCTTCCATAAAAGGATATGACACGCTAAAGTCCCTTAGAACTCTTGTAACCCCTGAACGAATGCCTGGTTCGTCATCGACTATCAATAATTTAATAATTTCCATAAATTATATTTTTAAAAGTTTATGGATTTCTCTTTGTAATTGATCCGAACGAATTCCTTTATCCATATACAAGTCAGCTTTAATCCATTTTCTACTTTCTTCAGAATGGATATCAAAACTAATACCTGTCTCAGCAGAAACTGCAGTTGCTATAATCACTGGAACATCTGGATACTTATTCTTAATTTTATAACTTAATATAAAACCACTATCCTCATTTTCCATCATTAAATCAAGGATTACCAAATCAGGTTTAAATGTTTGCAAGATTACTTCTGCTTCATATTGTCCATCAGCTGTAGTGACTTCGAATCCAAGTTTCTCAACCTTGGTTTTCATTTGATATAAATAATCTATATCATCATCTACAATTAGTACTTGTTTTAATTTAGTTCTCATTATTTTTTTACTTTTAATGGTAGTTAATTTATTTATTTTATTGTTCTGTCTTATATCTTGGAAGAATTATTTTAAAATTAGTACCCGTTGCACCTTTATTTGCATCATTATTTGATTCAACAATAATTTGACCTTTATGCATTTTTATAATGCCATAAATAATAGGTAATCCAAGTCCAGTGCCTTTACCAATTCCTTTTGTAGTAAAAAATGGTGTAAATATTTTCTCCATATTTTCAGGTGCTATACCTGTACCGTTATCTTTTATATTAATAATAAAATCATCGTTCTTCTCTTCTATTGTAACCTCTATTTTACCTCCACTAGGCATCGCTTCAATCCCATTTTTTAATAAATTAATAACCACCTGAATCATCTGATCCGAATCAAGCATTGCAAAATTAGTGGTCAAATTATGAGATAATAATATTTGAACATTATTAGGTTTAATTATCGATTGAATACTTCTTTCAAAAAGTTTTACAATATCAATTTCAGAATAATTAACCTGGTTCTTTCTGGCAAAATTTAACAAACCTGCTACAATTTTTTTACATCTGTCAGTTTGTTCAACTATCAGTTCTAAGTCTTGCCTGATTGGATTATCGATTGGAGTTTCATCCTTAAGAATATTACTATACATTGTAATTACACCTAATGGATTATTTAATTCATGAGCAATTCCTGCTGATAGTTGCCCCATGTGCGCTAGTTTCTCACTTTGTTTTAAAGCCAATTGAGCTGATGCTAATTTTTCATTTGATACAGCTAAATCTTTAATATAACTATGAAGTTTTTCGATAGCGAAAGGTAAGCACATTTCATTTTCTGCCAAACCTTCGATTATTGCAATAGCATGCTCTTCACATGAATCATAGCCACAAACACCACAATCCAAATGATCTTTCTCACTTGTTTTTCCAAGTGATTTCAACACTTTATCTATTTCAATTTTGGTAGGAATTGCTATTCTTCTGTCTGTAGCAGCAAATGTTTGCTTTAGATTAATTTTACTATATTCTTCTATATCTTTCTTCCATTGATCAATATTTAAATTTTTAAGTTTTTCTTTCACATAATTCCCTACCATTGTTCTTCTGGTAAACCTCTTACCATTAGGAGAAGTACCCGGTCCCATAATGCAACCTTCACAACAAAGTAGCTCAAGATTATTTGATCTAATAAGTCCATTTTCGAATTCTTTTACAGCTTCTCTAAAATCTACTCTTCCATCAGCAACAATAACATTTCCCTCATATATATTTTCTGAAATATTAGTTGTTTGCAAAAGCCCTCTACTAATAGGGAATATTGCACCCTTACCAGAATATGGCGGATCAAAATCGCAAGCTTCTATAGTATTTGTGTCAATATTATTCATTTCAAATATTTCTCTTAACTCCCTAAATGTAATTACTTCATCTACTTCATCCGACTCAGCCTTTTTGGCAATACAAGGTCCAATAAAAACTATTTTTATATCATTTCCATATTTCTGTTTTACAATTCTAGCCATTGCTACCATAGGAGATACAATTGGAGCAAGATAAGGGACTAAATCAGGATGATATTGTTCTATATAAAAAGCTATAGCAGGGCAATCTGATGAAATTATCCCTTCTTCTTTTGTTTGAGAAAGGATTTCACTATATTTTAAGGCAACAATATCTGCTCCAAAAGAAACCTCTGAAACATAATCAAAGCCAATTTTCTTAAGTATTCCTACTAATATTTTGTAATCTTTTATTTCAGAAAATTCAGCTGGAAAACTTGGTGCAATAATAGCAATTACTTTTTCTGAGGAAACTAATAATTCATTAACCTGATCAATAGCTTTAAGAAATATTTTAGCGTTTTGACTACAAACCTTAACACAATTACCACAACCAATACATCTTTTGTCAATAACCTCGGCTTGTCCATTTGCAATACGGATTGCCTTTACAGGACATTCCCTGACACATGTATAGCAAACACGACATCTGTCTTTTAACGTAAATACCAATTGAGTTTTATGTGCAGGCATATTTTTTTAATTAAAAGCTCCTTGTAAATAAGATTTAGTACGCTCCATTTTTGGATTCCCAAAAACCTCTTCAGCAGTTCCTTGCTCTATAACTTCACCCATATACATAAAAACTACATAATCTGCAATCCTTCTTGCTTGTCTGAGTATATGAGTTACCATTACAATTGTATATTGTTGCTTTAGTTCTGTAAATTTCTTTTCAATTGCTTCACTCGAAATAGGATCTAAAGCTGAAGTTGGTTCGTCAGCTAATATAATTTCAGGGTCCACAGCTAATCCTCTAGCTAAACACAATCTCTGTTGTTGTCCTATTGATAATCTTGAAGCAGGTTCTCTAAGTCTGTCTTTTACTTCATCCCACAAACTAACCTGATTCAAATAATTCTCAACTCTTGCATCTAAAGCTTTTTTATTTCTTCTTCCACTTATTTTTAAACCATAAGCAACATTATTATATATATTCATAGGAAGTGGAAAAGGACGTTGAGAAAGCAATCCCATCTTTTTTCTAATTTCTGTTACATCTGTTTTTGTGTGTAAAACATCTTCATTATCTATAAAAATACTACCTTTTATTTTTACATCTGGATAAAGATCTGTCAAACGATTCATACATTTCAACAAAGTAGTTTTTCCACATCCTGAAGGCCCCAGTATAACAGTTAGTTTATTCTCGGGTATTTCTATATTAATATTTTTTAAAATATGTTGCTTACCTATATACAAGTTAAGGTTATCTATTTTTATTTTTGTATTATTTCCCATATTAGATTAAATTTTGTTTTTGTGATATTTCTTAGATAATGATCTAGAAAGTAAACTTATTATAAGCACGATAACCGTTAATATTACTGCAGATGCATAGGCTCTATTTTGAACTTCAGGTACAGGAGAACCTAATTGAAAAAAGATAGATAATGGAAGTGTAGCAGCAGGTTCAGACAACGAAGTTGGTATATTATCAGTATATCCAGCTGTAAAAAGCACTGATGCTGCATCGCCAATAGCTCTGCCAAATGATAAAAGAATTGCTGTAACAACTCCAGAAAAAGACTGTTTTAATATTACTCTGAAAGATGTCTCTGTTTTTGTTGAACCAAGTGATAATGCCGCTTCTAACAGCCCTAATGGTGAAGTTTTCAAAACTTCATCACAACTCCTTATCATAATAGGCAAAATAAATAATGTTACTGTTATAATTCCTGCCAGTAAGGATGTTTTCATTCCAAAGAAAACCATTAATGAAAACCCAAATGCACCATAAACAATTGAAGGAACTCCCCATATCAGATCTAAGAGAAAACGTATGACATTAACAATTTTTTTTCTTTTTATAAGATATACATTAATATACAAAGCAACAGGTACACCAATTACAGTTGCTAATAATGTTGCACCAAATGATAAATACAAAGAGCCCATAATTGCATTTAATACGCCCCCACCTTTACCATAATAGTATCCTCCTGATGGACGCTGGCTTATCATTTCCCAAGTTAATGCTTTTAATCCTTTGTTGAAGATACTGTATATAATTAATACTAATACAAAAATTATAATGAAATTACACAACATCATTATAAACTTAAAAAATATTTCTTCAATTCTTTTCATTAGGTAATTATATTAATATTTTTCATAGCGTATAATAAGCATTCTCATCAAAGCATTAAAAAGCATAACAACAACAAAAAGTATAAGTGCAGCAAACATTAAAGCTGCATCATATTTTGGAATTGATAACATTTCACCATAATTATTAGCAATCAAAGCTGGTAGTGGGTAACCAGGATCAAAAGCACTATGAGGTATTTTTATAACATTTCCTACCACCATCAACACAGCCATTGTTTCGCCAAAAGCTCTTGCAACACCAAAACCTACAGCAGCTATAATACCTGGCAAAGCCTTTTTAACAAGTACAAATTTAATTGTTTGCCATTTTGTAGCACCTAATGATAAGGATGCTTCAGATAATTCAATTGGTATTGTCTTAAAAATCTCAATTAATATGTTTAGTATGAATGGAATTATCATTACCGACAACACTATAGAACCTGAAAGTATACTATAGCCCATAGTTTTGACTCTAAATAAAGGCGCAATATAATTTGAAACAAATGGAACAACAACAATTATACCCCATAAACCATATACTACAGATGGAATTCCAGCCAATATATCAATTGCTGGATGTATAATTCGTAAATAAAATTTATTAGAGTATTGAGTAATATATATGGAAGAAAAAAAACAAATAGGAGTAGATATAAACATAGCAATAGTAGTTACCCATATTGAACCCAATATAAAAGGTTTGAACCCAAACTTCCCATCGAAAGGTTTCCATATTTTCGAAAAAAGCAGATCACCCAATGTTTGATTCTCAAATATCATAGATGATTTAAAATACAGACCAATACCCAATAAAAATGGAAGTAAAATTACAAATGAAATTGTAATTAACATCCAAGCAGTACTTAGTCTGTTTTTAGTTTTTCTATTATAAAAGAGAACTATCATTTTT
>CAYRBL010000043.1:4780-7356 GCA_964422385.1 uncultured Bacteroides sp. | reverse complement strand
AGTAGCTAAAACAGCATCTTTTGCAACAGCTATTGACCATGCACCCTTTTGTTTTTCTTCTTCACTAACTGATTTAGAATACATCCCTAAATCAACCATTTTATTTAATGCATCAGTCATTCCTTTTCCTGCTCCCCCAGCCGATATATCAATTGTAACATTAGGATGAAGTTTTTTATACTCTTCTGCCCATTTTACAGTTAATGGATACAAAGCAAATGCACCTGAAATGCTTATCTTCCCATTATATGGATCTTTATTATTCGTTTTATTTGCATTCTTACATGAAATAAGTACAAATAAAAATATAAAAAATAAAATTATTTTACTTAAAGTTTTTTTGTTTTTCATTTCTTGTAAATTATAAAGTTTTATTATGATAATTAATATTTAAACACTGTTTGTATTTTTCTAAATCTAATTTTAACAAATAATTTTTATATATTTCACTAACTTGTGGATTTTTATGAGCAAACTTTATTGAATCTTTTTCATCAATGTCATAAATTGCCTTCATTCTTGCTTTTATTGCTTCTTTAGTCGCTGGAATAGGTTGTCCTCCTCCATTTATACATCCATAAGGACAAGCCATTACTTCAATAAAATGTAAGTCCTTTCTTCCATTTGCAACTTGTTTTATTAATTTTTCAGCATTTATGATGTCACTTACAACTGCAAATCCAAACTCAAAAGTATCAATTTTAATTTTAAATTCGTTTATATTTTTATTTATACCTCTTAAACTATTAATTTTATAATTAATAACATCTTTTTCGGATAAAAGTGAAATTAGTGAACGAATAATTGATTCGGTTACACCTCCTGAAACACCATACAATTTACCAGCAGAACTCCTTGTACCAAAGGGCTCATCAGCTAATTCAGAGTCAATATTCAAAATATCTATTCCGTATAACTTAATTAATTTTGCAAGTTCTCTTGTTGTTAGCACAGCATCTACATCAGATATTCCAATACTTGTCATATCTTCTCTTTGAGCTTCTGCTTTTTTTGAAATACAAGGCATTATAGATACTGAATAAATATTTTCGGGCAGAATAGAATTTTTAGCTGCATAAATATTTTTAATAAAAGACCCCATAAGTTGTTGAGGAGATTTAGATTGAGCTAAATTAATTAATAATTCAGGATGAACTTGCTCAACATATTTGACCCATGATGGACAACAACTTGAAAATATCGGTAAATTAGATTTCGCCTTTATCCTATTAATTAATTCTTTTGCTACTTCTAATGAATTAATATCAGCAGCAAAACCAGTATCAAATATCTTATTAAAACCTATTTTTCTTAATGAGGTATTCAACATTCCATTAATATCTTTTCCAGCTTTTAGGTTAAACTCTTCTGCCAATGTCACAGATATTGTAGGAGAGTATTGAACCACTAAGTGCTTCTGAGGATTATTTAAAGATTCTATTAGTTCTGGCAAATGTCCTTTTTCATATAATGCGGCTGTAGGACAAACCATAATGCATTGACCACAACTAATACATTTTGATAAATTGATTGGTTTACTAAAAAAGGATTCAATTGAAGAATTAAATCCTTTTTTAACAAAATCAATAGCCGTAACACCAATTATTTCATCGCATACTCTAACACATCTTCCACAAAGTATACATTTCTTAGGGTCAATTACAATACTGGCGCTAGATTTATCAACCTTCAAACTGTTTTTGCCTGAACTTATTCGTCTTTCATTTATATTCAAATTGATACTTAATTCTTGTAATTCACAATTACCATTTCTTTCACAATACAAACAATCATCAGGATGATTTGAAAGTAAAAGTTCTACAATTGTCTTTCTAGCTTTAATAACTCTGGGCGAATGCGTTTTTATTTTCATCCATTCTTCTACTAATTGTGAGCATGAAGGCACAAGTTCTTCACTCCCTTCAACTTCAACTACACATATCCTACATGCTCCTGATGGCAATAGGTCTTCCATAAAGCATAATGTAGGTATTTTAAACCCATTTCTATTTAAAGTCGAAAGAATAGTTTCTCCCTTCTTTGCTTTAATTTTTTTATTGTTAACCTCAATTTCAAATACCATATGCAAATATATATACTTTTTAAAATTATTTTAAAACAATTGCACTAAATTTACATACTTCAATGCAAGTACCACACCCTATACATTTATCTTCAATAATGAAATGAGGATATTTTATAGTACCAATTATCGCATTTGAAGGACATTTTCTCAAGCAAGCGTTACAGCCTGTACATTTTTCAGTATCAATACTGAAAACTCTTAACTCTTTACAGACCCCAGCTGAACATTTTCTATCAAAGATATGTTCTTCAAATTCATTGCGAAACCATTTTATTGAACTTAAAAATAAGTGAGGACTTGATTTTCCAAAACCACATAAAGATGTATCCATTATTACATTTGAAATACTTTCGAGTTGCATTATGCCCTTAAATCTCTCTAATGTTTGATGTGACTTCTCATCTTTTGGCCGCTTTGTAACTGTATCAATTATTTCATACATCTTATGTATTCCCTCTCTGCATGGAATACATTTCCCACAACTTTCATT
>CAYRBL010000043.1:0-4680 GCA_964422385.1 uncultured Bacteroides sp. | reverse complement strand
ACAGAAGGCTTACCAAGGAATCCCCGTTCAGATGGAAATGGTGGTTTAGATCTTGGCATACCTCTTTTACCTTCCATTCCATTTATCAATGCAGTTTCTTCACCACAAATAAAAGCTCCATAATTCTTTTTAATAGTAATATTAAGATTAAATCCACTATCAAAAATATTTTCTCCTAGCAACCCAAATTGTTTTGCTTGTTCAATTGCATAACTAAGTCTTTTGATTGAAATTTTATTTGTAGAATTTATATAAATGTAAGCTTTACTTGAGCGAATACTATATGCTGCAATAGCGATACCTTCCAATACTTTATGAGGGTTACTTTCAAGTAACATCTTTTCAATAAAAGATCCCGAATCACTTTCATTTGAATTACATATTATATATCTTTGGTCAGAAGCTGTATCATGTGCAATTTTTAGCTTTTTACCAGTAGAGAATCCAGAACCACCTCTCCCCCTTAATTCACTTTTTTCAATTATTTTGCAAATATCATTCGATGTATAATTATAAATCGTTTTAATAAATGCTTTGTAACCATTATTGGCAATATATTCTTCTATTGAAGTAGGGTCTATAATTCCTGATTTATCTAAAACATTTCGTTGTTGAGAAGAAAAATATGGTAAAGAATTAATATTTGGAACATCATCCCAGCCTTGTAGAGTATCTTGTTTATAGCAACCTAATATATGCTCAGATAATATATTATTATTAAAAACACTATCTAAAATATCAGCAATTTTATCTTCAGTAGCATTTTTAAAAGAAAGTCTGTTCATCCCAGGTAGTTGTATGTCAACAATAGGCTCAGCTGAACACAAACCCAAACAACCAACTTCAACTACTTCAGCTTTTATATTTTTATCAGATAAATAAGAATTAATTTCTTTTAATGTATTATTTGCTCCAGCAATTACACCACATGTACCTGTACCTATATAAATAACAGGCTTAAGCACCTTCTCCCTTTTTAATAGCTTCAATTTTTCAGCAACATCCTTATGAATAATATTGACATCATTTAATAAAACATGCTCTTTTAAAAATTCAAAATTGCTTATCATAATACTTTTATTTTTCAAATTGAATAAAACTGTTTATAAGCTCGATGACTTTTTCCTGATTTATTTCAGTATAATATTCATCATTAATGGAAATAACAATCGCTTTAGAGCATCCTCCTAAACAATTTACACTTTCAATACTAAATTTACCATCATGAGTTGTTTGTCCTTCCTTAATTTTTAAAAGCTTTTCAATAGCTTTCAATATAGAATTGGATTCAGATAAATGACACGACAATCCATTGCAAATTTTAATATGATACTTACCATTAAGTTTAAATTTAAACTGATCGTAAAATGATGCTATGCCGTATATTTGAGTTGCAGACATTTCCAATTGATTACTGACATTAATTATCGAGTCTTCTGAGAGAAATCCCTCCCTATCTTGTATGCTCATTAATAAATCTAGCAAAGAACTTTTGTCGTTGTTAGTATACTTTTCTAAATTTGTTTTCATTTTTTGTGACATAAAAGATACATATTTGAAATTCTTTACAAAATTAATGTATCTATTCAAATAAAACAACATAAATATTGTTAAATTTATAACATTGTTACATTCCTAACAAGTTTTATTATCATAATACACTCTTTATTTGATTATTCTAAATTTACATTTCTAATTAATTTAATGCGTTTTCATCCTATAATTATTCAATGCAAATATACACAATAAAAATGTATTTAATGTCAATTAACATTTATTATTTATAGATTAGTCTCAATTATTTCTTTTGGCATGGTTTTTGGTAAGTAGTAAATATTAATAATTAAATAAATTACAAACTTTAAAAAAAATTAAAATGAAAAAAGTAATGTTAATCGTAACTGCAGTGTTGTTTTCAACTTCTATTATCTTAGCTCAGGACGTTCCTGTAAAAACTGAAGTTAAAAAAGAAGTTAAAGATGTAAAACAACAAGTAAAAACTGATGCTAAAGTTAAGAAAGATGCAGTTAAAAAAGAAAAGGATCAAGTAAAAACTGACGTAAAAGTTAAAAAAGATGCAGTAAAAAAAGAAAAAGATCAGGTTGTAACTGACGAAAAGAAAGATGTTAACAAAGACAAAAAAGTTGTTAAAAAACACGTAAAAAAAGTAAAAAAGGCAGCAACTACTAAAACAACTGATGCTCCTAAAAGCTAATTTGATCTTTTAATCAAAAAAAAAGAGGATATTTTTTAATATCCTCTTTTTTTTTATCAATAGTTATCGTAATATTTCCAAACTACTTTGATGTGTTATTTCTTTTAGATAACTTCTTGCTGTGAAGATATAAAAATAAACACCTTCTGCCAATCCATTACCATCAAAATCATTTTGATAATTATACTTTTCATATACTTTTTTACCCCATCTATTAAATATTACAATTTTATTATCAGGATATGCTCCATTTTCTAAGCCTTTTATAACTAATTTATCATTAAAACCATCACCGTTTGGAGTTATAATATTTGGATAAGTTAAGCTATCATTTAAAATTGTTACTGAATGTTTGATTGTATCCATACATCCATATTCGCTTGTAACTATCATTTCAACATCAAAAATATTAGCAGTAGCATAAGTATGTGAAGGATTTTGTACTAATCCAGCTGGTGAACTATCTCCAAAATTCCATACATATGTATAGCCAGAGCTTGCTGGAGTAGAATTATCAGTAAATTGTATTACAGGATATGAAATAGTTCCAATATTTGGGTTCCATGTAAATTCAGCATTTGGCTGTGGGTATGCATTTATAAGATTCAAATTTGTAGATGTAGATTTACATCCTTCAGGTGATGTTGCTTTAAGAATAATTGTATAGATACCTGCACTAAATGTATGCGTAGGCGTATAAGTTGTAGATGTTTGTCCATCACCAAAATCCCACAAATATGTTGCATTTAAAGGCGTAGATTGATTATCGAATTTAACAGTTATTGGGGCACACGCATCATTATTATCTATCAAATAACTTAAACTTGGATTCGGATTAAGCGTTATTTTAATCGAATCGAGTGCCTCACATTGTATATTAGAATTAAAATTAAACACGTGTACAACATAATTATAGATAAATGGATCGCCAGATAGAACTGAATCTTGCGTAATTAAATGTTGATTTGTTGAACCATTTATATCATGATTATTCCATTGATAATAAGAACCTGGATTTTGTGCATTTAATACAATTGAACTTCCTTCGCAAAATGAGGTATCATTACCTAAATGAACACTTGGCGATTGAACTACTGATAAGTTAGTTGAGGTATCCCATCTACATCCAAAATCATCAAATAAAGATATTGGATACAAGAAATTACCACCAGTCAAAGGGTGTATTCTTGCCATTGTATCATTTAATGTTGTTACGAAAGGTCCTTGAAAACTTACTGAATCTACTTTAACATTATATGTCCAGTTAACGGGCATTAAATTAGCTTGTAACTGTAAATCCCAATGAAAAATATATCCATTATCAATAGCATAATCATCCATAATTTGTATATTCCATGTTCCGTTTAATGGACAGCCTATCAGTCCAGCTAATGGATTTGATGGCAATATATAATTTGTATGTGCTACTTGATTTGTCGAATCTATTGTATTGCCTGTTGTTCCACAGCATCCACCATTGCTACTCAACCAATCTAAGGTATGATTATTATTTGGATAAAATTCGGACCAACAATAATTCCAACCAACTCCTGGAGGATTATTTGCAGGTACGCATCCATTATCATAAGTACCATGATTATTTCCACCAAAAGGTTCGCCTAAATATGCTCCTCCTGAATGTGTATTAGGATCTAATACTACATTTTGTCCATTTGGACAAAATATTTTAAAACCTAAATCACCACAATACGAATGCTCCATTTTAACACATATTGCAAGTATATTTGCTGAACTTGTAATATTTAATCCTGGAGTAAAATTATTAAACATTACAGAAGTATTATACACTCCTGGCAAACAATTTGGACCATCAGGCAAAAACATCGTACTATCAAATCCTTGTTTTGACATTTGTACAAAACCCATTGGTTCAACTAAGATGTTAGAATTACTAAGGTAACCAACTTTTAAATTTACTGAATCATGCGAGCACATATCTGGCAATGGAATAATATGTACAGTTGGAAAACCTGCCATCCTAACTCTTGCACCTAAAGCATTTGTACTTACACAACCTATACTATCGGTAATTCTAAGCATAATATCATAGCCTCTTCGCATTGTAAATTTATGCTTTACATTTTGTCCAATAGCTATTGGAGAGCCATCACCAAAATCCCAGCGAAAGGTACATGCTGAATTTTGTTGATGATATAATAAATTGTTTTCAGGAAAAATACCTTTACCTACAAAAGTAACTGAATCGCCCATACATGCATCTATATAATTACTATCCAATGGGTGAGGTATTGTTAAAATACTATCCAAAGTCGACACAATTTGTTGACATGCCGGTGTACAAATGATTGAAGCAAACCATCCTGAAGTTTGGTTAGTTGCATCGGTTTTAAACCTAAAAGTTAAGGCTCCTGATGCATTATATAAAGATGCTTGCACAATATTTTGCCCTGCACTTAATGGATGATTGTTATTATATTTCCCAA
>CAYRBL010000042.1:5145-13907 GCA_964422385.1 uncultured Bacteroides sp. | reverse complement strand
AGAGCAGGCAACCTATTATCAGCAGCAGGCACAGGAATGTAACCCGAATAATACACACGCTTTAGGTTTTGATTGGTATATAAGCCCGAGGCAAGATTAAGAATCTGCAAATCGCTATCAGGGGTAGCTCCAATTATCAACTGAGTGCTCTGTCCAGCAGGAGCAAACTGAGGTGCTTTACGATATTTCTTTCGCTCCTCTTTACTTATCGTAATGTTTTCTTTAATCAAATCCATCGGTTGATAAACGCTTTTAAAATCCTTTTCAGGAGCCAGCAATTTCAAACTTTTCTCAGTAGGAATCTCAATATTCACACTCAATCTATCCGCATATCTTCCTGCTTTCTTCACCAATTCAGGATCGGCACCAGGAATGCTTTTCAGATGAATATACCCATTGAAACGATAGGTTTCACGGAGCTCTCTTGCTATTTCTGCAAGACGCTCCATCGTATAATCAGGATTCTTTAACACACCCGAACTCAAAAATAAACCCTCAATATAATTACGTCTATAAAAATTAATCGTCAATTCGGCAACCTCCTTCACAGTAAATGTTGCACGCTTAATATCGTTACTTTTCCTATTTAAACAATAGGCACAATCGTACACACAATTATTTGTTAGCAATATTTTCAGCAACGAAATACACCTGCCATCCTCGGTAAAGCTATGACAGATGCCACATCCAAGGGTATTCCCAATAGTCTTTCCATTATTATTGCTCCTATTGCTGCCACTTGATGCACACGACACATCAAACTTCGCAGCACTTGCTAATATATTTAGTTTTTCAAAGATTTTGTCGTCCATATTTAAAATATATTTAGAATTATGATGCTTAATTGAAATTATTTATTAATTTTGCAGTACAAAAATACTAATTATTTTAGTATTGACAATATTTTTAGTAATTATTTTATGAAATATTTATCAAATAACATAAAACATCTTAGAAAAAGCAAGAAACTAACACAGGATGAACTTGCTTTAAAGATTGGTGTAAAGCGGTCTTTGATTGGTTCGTATGAAGAAGGCAGGGCTATTCCTAAATTATCTTTGATACAAGATATGGCTATTTATTTTAATTTAGAACTGGATGATATCTTAAATAAAGATTTAAGCATAGAAACTACTGAACTTTCAAAAAACACTAAAGATATTAGTGGAAATAATCTTAGAATTCTTTCTACAATTGTAAACAAAGACAACAAAGAATTAATTACAGTTGTGCCTGTTAAGGCTGCTGCCGGATATCTGAATGGATATGCTGATCCTGAATTTATCGAAAGTCTTCCAGTATTTGATTTCCCTTTAAAAGAAATTTCTTCAGAAAGAACCTATCGTATTTTCCAGATTCAAGGCGATAGTATGGAGCCATTGCCATCGTCTACTTATATTATTACTGAATATGTTGACAATTGGAATGCGATTAAAGATGGCAAAACGTATGTTATCTTAACCAAGGAAGATGGTTTGGTTTATAAAAGAATTTATAATCATATTGAAGAAAAAAATCAATTGGAATTGGTTTCAGATAATCATTTATACGCTCCATATACTATAAGCACAGATGACGTTTACGAAGTTTGGAAGGCTTTAGGATATATAAGTTTTGAGTTGCCTGAAGCTAATATTACTTCGATGGCTAAGCTTACAAATATGCTTTACGAATTAAAAAGTGAAGTGGATCAATTGAAGAAAAAATAAGCTAAATATAATTTGGTTAGGAAGATTATACATATTGATATGGATGCTTTTTATGCATCAGTTGAGCAAAGAGACAACCCATCTTTGTTAGGAAAACCTGTTGCTGTTGGTTTTGATAAAGAAAGAAGCGTTGTTTGTGCAGCAAGTTACGAAGCCCGAAAGTATGGAGTTCGTTCAGCGATGCCTTCGGTAACTGCCCATAAGAAATGTCCTCATATTATATTTGTAAAACCTCATTTTGATGTTTATTCTTCCGTTTCAAAACAAATAAGAGCAATATTTTTAGAATATACTGATATGGTTGAGCCATTATCATTAGATGAAGCCTACCTTGACGTTACAACAAATAAAAAGAATATAAACTCAGCAACTCAAATTGCTAAAGAAATTAAAGATAAAATAAAAGAAGTTACCGGACTTACTGCTTCCGCTGGAGTTTCATTTAATAAGTTTCTTGCTAAGATTGCTTCAGATTATCAAAAGCCTAATGGTTTATTTGTAATCAAACCTGAGCATGCAAATCTCTTTTTAGAACAATTAGATATTGATAAATTTTATGGAGTAGGGAAAGTAACTGCTGAGAAAATGCACAAACTAAACATTCATAAAGGAGCTGATCTGAAAAAGAAATCTAAAGAAGAGTTGATAAAACTGTTTGGAAAGTCAGGATACTATTATTATGATGTGGTAAATGGAAATGAAAATCGACCAGTTGAACCACATCGTGAACGGAAATCATTAGGAACTGAAGAAACTTTTGATAAAGATTTAACTAAGAAGTTTGAGATTATTACAGAGCTATATCATATCGAACAACATCTTTTTGAAATGATGTCTCGATACAATATAAGTGGAAAGACATTAACTCTAAAAATAAAGTATGCAGATTTTGTTCAACAATCCCGAAGTAAATCTCTCCCAACAAATATTGACAACTTTAAATTGCTTCATACTATCTCCAAAGAATTACTTAATAGCATTGATTTTAAGAACCCAAAACTTAAAATAAGATTACTAGGATTAAGTATTTCTAACTTTAATAAAAATAAAATAGAAAAAGTTAGTCAATTAGAACTGTTGTTATAAAATAATAATGTAATTTTACACCCTTAAAAAGAATTAAATTCAATTTTCAATATGAGACTACTAAGAATAATAATATATATACTTATTTCTATTATAATTTTATTTTTATTGATATCGCTATTTCTTTCTTCATCAGTGCATATAGATGACTCAATAACTATAAAAGCACCAGTTAGCAACATTGTTTATCAAATAAACAATGTAAAAAACTGGCCAAATTGGACTCCTTTCAAACAAAGTACTTCCGATTACAAAATGAAATTCGAAGGTCCTGCCGAAGGTATTGGCGCAAAACATATCTGGGAAAGCAAAGAAAGTGGTAACGGTAGTATCACTATTAGAGAAGTTATTCCTGACAGGTCGATAAATGGTGAGCTTATATTTGAGAACACTAAAAAAGCATTATCCTTTTGGGAACTCGAAACTAATTCTGATGGAACTTCAAAACTAATATGGAATATAGATATTGTAGATTTATCATATCCATTTGGCAGATGGGCAGGATTATTTATGGGTAGTGAAATAAAAGATCATATCAAATTAGGATTAAAAAACATAAAGAATATTGCAGAAAGTGGCTCTATTATTTACACAACTTATGGAAAAACAACTGCTGTTACCGAAAGCGAAGTTCCTGCGATGATTCTGTTATCAATTAAAGATTCGTGTAGAATGGAGGAGTTACATAATAAATTTAAAGAAATGTATGGAGAAATTTCTTCCTATTTATTAAGATCAAATGCCAAACAAATAGCTCCACCTTTTGCAATTTTCCATTCATGGAGTCCTAAAGGACTAACTGTATTTGAAGCTTGTATTCGTATAAATAAATACATCAATAGTAATGAAAGGATTATTTTTTCTGAAAAGCCAAAATACAAAACTGTTGGTGTAATTCATAATGGGCCATACAATACCATAGGTAATGCTTATGATATTTTAGAAAGATATATAAAAAATAACAATCGATCAGTTGTAAGCTTCCCAACAGAAGTATATTTAACAGATCCTTTAAGAGAAACAGATTCTACAAAATGGCAAACTCAAGTGTATTATCCTATATTTTAAATTTTATATTTAGAAATAATTCTAATTTAACATTTACATATTGATATTTTTAGTAAGTTTGTAGAAAATTTAATAAAGTTAAAATTAAACTAAACATGAAAGAAAACCTTATAGAAAATAAGGATGAATTATTAATACGGATTCAACAATTAGAATCTGAAAATAAGCATTTACTCAAAGTCCAATCTGATTTTGAAAACCTATTATCTACAGATATTGATGGGATATGGTGTAAGAGAATCTCTAAACATGGAAAAGAAGAACTAAAGTTTGTGTCTACAAATATAAATAAAATTCTTGGATATTCTGAAGATTTTTTATTTGAGGACAACTTAAAAACTATATTACATCCACAGGATAAAAAGAAATATGAAACTAAAATTGAAGAACTAAAATCAGGTAAAAGTTCATCTATAGTGCTTGAATTTAGAATTGTGTTACCTGATAAGAAAATAAAATGGATAAAAGACAAAATAAATATTAGGAAAGATAAAAGAGGAAATTTTATTCTTACAGGTATATTAATTGATATTACTAAGAAAAAGTTTACTGAAGTCGAGATAAAAAAATATTCAGATGATTTAAAAGATTTAAACATCACAAAAGACAAATTCTTTTCATTAATAGCTCACGATTTGCGTAATCCTTTCAATGCAATTATGGGATTTGCTGAAATACTAAATGACGACTACGACCTTTTTTCTGATGAAGAAAGAAAAGAATATATCAAAAATATAAAAGAAGCTTCTGACGGGACCTATAAATTATTACAAAATCTTTTAGAATGGTCCAGGGCACAATCAGGTCAAATGGCTTATAAACCTACTGAAAACAATCTTCGCAAAACTATAAACGAAACTATTTCAACATTAAAATCTCAAGCTGATAAAAAGAATATTCAAATATTAGTATCTATTGATACGAATCTAAATGTATATTCTGACGAAAATATGACAAAAACTATTTTAAGAAATCTTATTTCAAATGCAATAAAGTTTACTTATAATGGTGGTAATATTGAAATATTTGCTTTACAAGAAAAAGATTTCGTCAAAATTTCTATCAAAGATTCAGGTATTGGTATTGACAAAAATAATATTGATAAACTTTTTAGACTTGACGAGAAATATAGAATGATAGGCACCGATAATGAAGTTGGTACCGGATTAGGCTTAATTATTTGCAAGGAACTTGTAGAGAAAAATGGAGGTAATATTTCTGTGGAAAGCGAGGAAGGAAATGGTAGCATATTTAACTTTACACTACCACTTACCTAATATTTTCACAATAAAACAATCAATTTACCTATTTTTAATTATAAAAATCGTATTCATATTTATACATTATATTCTGATGATACTCCTCACCTGAAGATTGAGTTTCTATTATATTTCCAGAATCATAAGTATTAGTTATTGTTGCAAGAACTTCTCCCTCTTCATCAGTTTCTTCTTGTTTAATAACATTACCTTCAGCATCATATTCAAAAGTATATTTAGCATATTTACCAACTCCTTCTTCTACTAGTTCTAATAATTTATTGGCATCGTTGTAAGTATACGAATATCTTTCTACAAGTTTGTCATTTGCATCATAGATTAAGGCTTTAGTTTTGTTCCCTGCCTCGTCGTATTCATATTCTGTTGTAGCTTTTTCATCAGATTCTGCATCTATATAAATAGATTTTACTATTGAATTCTTTTCGTTATAATCATATATTTTCTCAGCAATTAATTCATCACCTCCATCTGTTTTTTTCTCACGAATTAAATTTTCATTTAAATAAACATATATTGTAACAGATTCAATTTCATCATCCGAATCAACTAAAGTTCTTTTAATTATTTTTTGATTGCTGTTGTATTCATATGTAAGAGTATCGCTAATATCATCTTGATAAATGATGCTTTCTTTAATAATATTATTATTTTGATCATATAAATAATGATGTGTTTCTGCAATTTCTTCATCAACAAAAATAAATTCTTTCGTCTTTTTTCCTTTATCATCGAAAAAATATTGAAGATGTTCTTCAATTTCTTCTTCAGTATTAAATGTTTTTGACTCAATAATATTTCCGTTTACATCATAATTAATTTGCGAAACAAGATGTCCGGTAATCTCCACAGATTCCTGAGCATCATCGGGTGTAAATGTATTAAAACGATATTTTTGTAAAGACTTAATTTGTTTTTTCATTAATGTAATTTTTTATGGTAACTTTGCGTTCCAAAATTAGACAATTTATTCATATAAATAACACATAAAATAAATTAAAAATAATATTTATAAAAATGAAAAAACAAATAATTAATGTCATATTAATCATAATAGTTACATCAATGAGTTTTTCAACAATTGCGCAAGTATCATATCCTAGATCGAAAAGAGTATGTCAAAAAGACAAGTATTTTGGAGTTAAAGTTAAGGATCCATACAGATGGTTGGAAGATGACAAGTCAGAAAAAACTGCCCAATGGGTGCAAAAACAAAACAAAGCAACAACTGATTATTTGAGCAAAATCCCGTACAGAGATAGTATTAAAAGTACTTTAAAATCGATGTGGAATTTTGAGAAATTTGGTGTACCAATTATTAGTAATAACTATATTTTGTATTCAAAAAATACAGGAATGAAAAATCAAAGTATTATTTATAAAAGAATAAATGGTACTAATGAGGATCAAATATTTTTAGACCCAAACAAAATGTCGAGAGAAGGCACCACTTTTATTAGTAATATTAGTATTCAAAAAGATGGTAAATATATTGCTTATTGTGCTTCTCAAAATGGTTCTGACTGGAATGATATTTGTTTAATTGATGAAAATGGAACTCAATTAAAAGATAAAATTACAAATTTAAAATTCACAAGTATTGCATGGAAAAATGATGGTTTTTATTATAATAGATATAATAAAAATAAAGATACTAGTAATAAATCTTCAGTAAATGAAAATCAATCGGTATATTTCCACAAAATTGGTACTTCAATGGATCAAGATAAAGAAATTTACTCAGATATTGAACATCCTAAAAGAAGTTATTCTGCTATGACAACCGAGAATGAAAGGTATTTGATTTTATCAATAACAGAATCTACAACTGGAAATGCTTTATATTATAAAAATTTCAACTCAAATACTGATGAATTTATTCCATTAATAAAAGATTTTAACAACGATTATCATGTAATAACAGAAATTGATGATGAATTATTTATACTTACAAATGATGGCGCTACTAATTATAAAATTGTCAAATATAATGTAGCTGAAAAAAAATGGATTGATTTTATTCCTGAAAAGGAGAATGTCATCCAATCAGTGAACATTGTTGCTGATAAATTTATTGTTAATTATATGAAGAATGCAACAAATTCGCTTGTTACTTTTGACATGCACGGCAACCAAGGTGAAGAAATCAAGCTTCCAAACATTGGTACTATTAGTGGAGTAAGTTCAAAAAGAGATTTCCCATTCATCTATTTTTCTTTTAACACTTTTACAAGCCCTACAACTATCTATAATATGAATGCTGGTGGTGGAGCTCCTGAAGTTTTTATGAAACCAACAATAGATATTAATGAAGATGATTTTGTAACCGAACAAATATTCTATCCAAGTAAAAACGGCATTAAAATTCCAATGTTTATTGTTCGTAAAAAAGGAGTTGAACTAAATGGCAACAATCCACTAATGCTATATGGTTATGGTGGTTTCAATATTAGTTTAACGCCATCATTTAGTATAAGCAGAATGTTATTTTTGTTAAATGGGGGTATTTATGCTGTTGCTAATATTAGAGGTGGCGGAGAATATGGAAGAAAATGGCATGAACAAGGCACTTTATTAAGCAAACAAAACACTTTTGATGATTTTATTGCTGCTGCCGAATATTTAATTAAAAACAAATATACAAATTCGCAAAAACTTGCTATTTCTGGTGGCTCAAATGGTGGATTATTAGTAGGTGCATGTATGACTCAACGTCCTGAATTATTCAAAGTAGCTTTGCCGGCAGTTGGTGTATTAGATATGTTGAGATACCATAAATTTACGATTGGCTGGGCTTGGAAAACTGATTATGGTACAAGTGAAACTAAAGAAGAATTTGAGTACATTTACAAATATTCGCCATTACATAATATAAAAAGAAGAGTGGCTTACCCAGCTACTTTGGTTACAACCGCCGACCATGATGACAGAGTGGTGCCTGCGCATTCTTTTAAATTTATTGCAACATTGCAAAAGAAAGGAAAGCATAAAAACCCAACAATAATTAGAATTGACACCAACGCTGGTCATGGGGCAGGAAAACCTACTTCAAAAGCTATTGATGAAGCTGCAGATGTATGGGCATTTACTTTTTATAATTTAGGTATGAGTTTTGATTCCAAGTACTATAGGTAATAATTAAGAATTAAGAATTAAGAATTAAGAATTTAAAAACAGATATCACCTTGCTCTTTTTCTTTTTAGGATATAGTTAGAGTGAGGTAATAAAAAAACCTCCAACAATTAAATGTTGGAGGTTTTTTGTTTTGTATGATTATAGTTTTAACTTTTAAACCCAAAATTTAAAATTTAAAATAATATTATATAAAACCGATATATTAAAAGAAATATACAATCTCTCAATATCATTTTATTTTTTATTATATAACCATACATAGTTTGATAATTGCATTACACGATAACGTAATGCGATTTTGGGTATTGATAATTGCAGTACGCGATAACGTAATGCGATTTCGGGTGTTGATAATTGCAGTACGCGATAACGTAATGCGATTATCAAATGACAAACAGTTACTTTTTTCTTTCGCAATTATCTTATTATTATAGCAAAGCAAATATATTAAGATAAAAATAAAACTTATAAAACTTATTTTAGAAA
>CAYRBL010000042.1:0-5045 GCA_964422385.1 uncultured Bacteroides sp. | reverse complement strand
TTAATGCTTTTTCTTCTGTTTTGCTGCTTTTTTATCGTTCTTTTTCTTTATTTCACCCGATTTTACCTTAGGTTGTTTCCCTTGAAATTTACTAAAATTATAAGAAAAACTTACTATAAATAGCTGGCTTAAATTATTAACTTTAGTGTCTTCGATATAATTATTAGAAGTTGTTCTGAAAACACTCTTGTTTTGATTTAGGATATCATATATCTGAAACTTTAGAATACCTCTCTTATTCGAAAATATTTGTTGAGAAATAAAAGCATTCCATAAAGTCATATCCAAATTATATCCCTGACCATATCCATTGTTTTTTATATATTGTATATCTGAACCTATTTTTATATCCCAAAACAAATCAGCTTGAAATTCGAAACCTAAATTATAATTCAAATATTGAGCATCAGGTCTATTTTGTAAATCATACCAAGCTTTATTTAAAGATATTTTAGCTATAGGTGCAAATGTTAACCTATCACCATTATAATTTAAGCGTGTATTAAATCCGAAACTTAAAACTTTAGTTGAAAAACTTACATTATTTAAATAATTAATATCATTTAAATAACCTGTATTACAACCCAAATTCAGAAAATATTTTTTGATAGGAATACCCACACCAGTATTCAAATTCATAGCATAAGTGCCATTAACATTAGTAGGGATAGCGGTTTGAACTCCCGTAGTATCTATAAATACTTTGTTTGACAATTTATTTATCGAACTCTCGAAAATATAACCTGCATAAAAATAATTATAATTAACAAGATTTGTTGTGTTATAATTAAACGTTAATGAATTTGTAAATTCTGGTTTCAAATCAGGATTACCAATATATAAATACAAAGGATTTGAATTATCGACAATGGGTTGCAGCTGATTAACGGTTGGCTGCTTGGTATCACCTTTATATTTTAGAGTTAATTTCTTACCTTTTCGAGGAATAATATTTAAAATCAATTGAGGTGAAAAATTTACAACATTTCTAACTATTGTTGAATCGTGATTGACATTTAAATCAAAATATTTACTAATTAATTTTGAAGGTTCAATCCCCACGCCTATAGTGTAATCCCATCTATATTTAAATACTTTTATATTGATACCAGCTTTATGATTCTGAAAAATATTTTCGTAAGTATTCGTAAGTTTTGTATTTACTATATTATAAATACCCGAAATAGGATCCAAGTTAAAAGTATTGCGATCCGACAAACTATTTTTTTGTTTAAAATGATAGTTCACCTCCAAAATCACATTATATAATATAGGTTCAGTATACGAAATTTTAGCATCATAACTTACCTCTTTACTTACATTTTCTTTTCTATGTTCAACTTTATAAACAGTGGTGTCAATACCATAAGTACTATACGAAAGATTATAACCTTCGTTTGTTGAAGGATTTGTTCCAGCTTTTATTGATAAAGATAAAGTTCTTCTTGGTTTATGAAATTTATGTCTAAATAACATTTCAATATTGAAATTAATAGTATTTTTATCACGAATTTTCTCACTATTACTTGTATTCAAAAGTTGATCTTTAGTACCTGTTAAAACATATTTGTTAGTTTGGTCTGAAGTATTATTATTTATTTTTAAATGGGGATTAATCAGAAGCGAATTCATTGAATCAATACCATAATCAATTTCCATATGGATATTATGATTTATTGATTTTGAAGGACTATTTTGATTATTATTTGTATAATTAATAGAGTCAGAAAGAAAAGTTTGCCTTGAACTTGTCAAAACTTTATTATTATCATTACCTGAATACAAATAACTACTCACAAAACTGATTTTATGACCAATACTATCTCTGAAATTAGTACCTGCCGACCAAGATTTACTAATCCCACTACTATTAGCTGAATAAATCCCGGATGTAGAGGAAATATCTTTATTTAATAAATTTTTGGCTGTTTTAGTTGATTGATCTAAGGAAGTAAAATCACTGAACCTAACATTATTTATATTATTTAAGGTACCAATTATTGAAAATTGACGTGAATCTTTAAACCAATTTATGTTAGCACTTTGATCATATCGTTCAATTTTATTTTCATCATATCCTCCACCTACAGTTGCTTTGCCAAAAAAACCATTCTTTTTACCTTTTTTAGTAATAAGATTCATTATTTTCTCATCATCTCCATCATCAATTTGAGTAAATATTGCTTGATCACTTTTCTTATCTATCACTTGTATTTTCTCAAACATATCAACAGGAAGATTTTTTGTAGCCATTTTAGGATCATCACCAAAAAAAGGTTTTCCGTCTACAAATACTCGCATAACATCCTTCCCTTGAGCCTTAATATTTCCATCTTTATCAACTTCAACACCTGGCAATTTTCGAATTAATTCTTCAATCATTGCATTCGTATCAGTTTTGAATGATAATGCATTGAACTCAATAGTATCACCTTTTATTAAAACAGGAATAATTTCGCCCTCAATAGTAGTTACATCTAAAGTATGGCTTTGTCTGGTTAATTTAATTTTGCCTAAATCAACAGTTTTTTCGTTACCACTTATCTTAAACAAACGCGAAGTTTTGCCATAGGTAACATGAGAAATGATTATATTATAACGTCCAGGATAAATATTATTAAACTTAAAAGAGCCGTCACCATCCGATACTATCGACTTTATTATCTTATTATCAGTAGCATTCGACAACGCAATGCTAACATAGGATACCGAAACGTGACTGATGCTATCGATTAAAACACCTCGAACACTAACTTTATTTAAATTTTGTCCAACAATATTGAAATTTATTAAATAAATAAGTACTGTTAGTAAATAGAATATTCGTTGAGTTTTATTTAATTTCATAACTTAGAAATCACACTGTACAGTAATTTATAATGCAGTTATTGCTAAGAAAATTTATTGTATAAATGTTTTTTTAATTCTTTTCGTAAAAGAATATCTTTATTAAAGCAGAATCTTTAAGAAAATTAATTTGTTCGATATTTATTCTATGAATAGCCAAGCCTGTACGACTTCGTAGATCGTCAACTAAAGTATCATAATTATTGGATTTAATGAGCTCAATATTTTCATATTCTATTAGCTTTGATTGCTCTCTTCTAAAGAACTTATTTCCGTCAAGAATATATATAAATAATAGAACGACTCCATTTATTACACCAAGTTCATAATATTTTAAATGAATAGCACTAATTAATCCCACCGAAATAAATATGAATAGATAAGTCATATCCTTCATTGTAATGCCTTCTGTTCTATATCTCAACATAGAGAAAACGGCAAACAATCCGAAGGCTGCACCCATCGAAATCTTTATTTTATTTAATAAAAATGTCAATAGAAATATCATTAAATTAAACATAAAGAAAGAGAATATATTCTCCATCTGCCTATTATTTGGATAATAAACCAAAGCAATAATTAAAACTAACGTTAATATATTTATTAATAAACTCCAGAAAAAAGTTCCTGTAACATTACCTGTTTTAGCATCATTCAAAAAATCAATTTGCTCTGTACCTTCTTGTTCGCTTTGATCGGAGCTAACAGTTACATAAGTTGAATCATTGATATACTTATGAATCTTATGTGCCTCAACTCTAATTGTATTAAACGAGAACAAAGAAATAAATAAAGTTAGTATTAGCAATCTAGTTTTCATTGTAAAGTTTTTTAATTATCATTAATTTATGCTTAAAATTATTTTTCTTTATATTATCTTTTATCGAAATAAGTCCAAAACAATATTTACTTATAGATTCTGTTCTTACACGATTGGTTTTCATAAGCGATACAAAAGGTGAATCGCATATATTCTCTTGTTTTATTTCAGCTACAGCAATTTCAGAATACTTAATTATTTTTTCATTTATCTTAAATGTAATATCAACATCAATAGTCAGTCTTTCCTTTTTATTATTATTAACTAAAGTTATCCTCGAAAAATAAACCCACAAAGTAGGAATAAGTTCTAATGGATTTAAGGGAGTTTTTGCTTTTATCAAATTCAAACCAGCATCTTCAATATAACTCTTAATTGAATCAGTTGCGACTCTATTCTTAATAGTTCTGTTTTTATTCGTCTTAAATTTGATCTCTAAAAAACTATCACCTGAAGAAGCATACAATCTTTGGCGGATTTTATATCTATTCTGTCTAAAATTATGATGTTGTAAATATAATGAATACGCTGGAGTGTCGAAGTATATAGTTTCATAAGCATTCAACTTATGATTATTTATTTCTAAAACCTCATATTCGTTCATAACTTGTTCTAGAAAACCTGGCAAATGACTACGAAGAAATGTATATTTCGTCTCAGTTCGATTCATTAATCGAACATTATCAGTTTCGGCTAAACTAATAGTTTTAAATTGAGACAATATTTCTTCTAATGAAACCACAATTAATTATTAAGATATTATTAAATTTCCAATTATACTGTTAAAAATATAATACGTTACAAAAATACTAATAATTGTTAACTAAACAATCATTAAATTACATATTTTATCAACTACTTTTATCAACATTATATCTAAAATTATTTTAAATAATACAAATATTAGAAAATAACACTTTTTATTTACCTTCAATTCACTTTTGCAATATTACTATTAAATCCAAAAGTGTCTGTTATAATTTTTAAAAAATTTGTTATAAAATTAGCAGAATAATACATATGACCTTCTCCTCAATTTTCATTCTATATATAAACAAAAATCATGCTATCGTAACAATAAAACATTATATATCAAGAGACATTTACCTAAAAAGGAAGATTTTCAACTAAATAGATTAATTAGTTTATCAAAAAAACAATATCATACAAACGCTTAAAAATTTGATTTCATTATCTTTTTGGGACATTTTTCCAACTTCTAACTTCTTTGTATATTCTTAAATGCATAAGTAAAAAAAAATCCTCGGATGAAACTCATCCGAGGATTTCTTTTTGAATAGAACTAAAAAAGTTATATTAATTAGTAGCTTCTACGTTCTCCGCCGCCTCTGTTGTATCCACCACCTCTATTGTATCC
>CAYRBL010000041.1:3400-14260 GCA_964422385.1 uncultured Bacteroides sp. | reverse complement strand
GCACAAGTCTTGCTGTAATGTTGCCACCGGTAGGGTTTATGGCTTGTTATAATTACTATAAAGCCGGACAACTTAATATAAAATATGCAGCCATTATTGCTATTGCTTTCTTTGTTGGAGGTTATTTTGGATCTAAGATAGCATTAAACGTATCTCCCGAAAAAATGAAAAAGGTATTTGCAGTAGCATTACTATTGATAGCTGTAAATATGTTGTTGAAAAAATAAATTAAAAATCAATAATGAATCCTGTTGATGACAGAATGATTGAGTTCATTCACGAACACCATATCTTTACTTTAGCTACTTCAAGTAATAACCGACCCTATACTTGTACCTGTTTTTATGTATATATCCCCGAACTTAATATAATTGTTTTTACTTCTGATAAAACAACTAAACATATTCAGGATGTAGAAGCACAAAACTATGTTGCGGGAGCCATCGCATTAGAAACAAGTACTGTTGGAAAGATAAGAGGGATACAATTTACAGGAGAAATAAAGGAACTTAAAGGGAAAGAATTGTCAACAGCAAAGAAAGCGTATCTTTTTAAATTCCCTATAGCAGTACTCATGAAGACCACTTTATGGGGGATTGTTCCTGATTTTATAAAGATGACCGATAATCGTCTAGGTTTTGGTAAGAAATTAATCTGGCAAAAGAATTAATTAAACAATAATACTATTTATACTATTCAATTCAATAAAAAGATGTACCTTTGTCGGTACTTTTAAAACAACACAAAAGAAATGCTCGAGAACTTTAAACAAGTAAAACGCAACAATGTAATAATAGCTGTAAACTCTACAGTAATGTATATCTTTACTTTTCTTTTGGTAAGTTTCCTCTATCAATTAATCACAGCTACAGTAGCATCTGAGTATAAAGTAAACACTATTTTTTATTTAGATAAACTAAAGTTCCTAACTCCTGACAATAACTTTGAGATATGGAATAAAGATTCGGCTCTTACAGTATTTGGAGCTGCTCCATTGATATCTTTAGTGTTGGCATTTGTTTGCATAATGATGTATGCTCGCTTTTCGGAAGAGGCTAGTGTAATGAAATTATTCTTCTTATGGGGAGCCTTACATTTACTCAACCACGTTTTGGGTGCGTTTACTATAGGAACTATTTTTTTTATGTACGGTTCTAATCTATTAGTTGATTGGATGCTTTTAGGTATGGAAATGAATATTGTTCTGGCAGCAGCAGCCATTATCTTATTAATAATAGTAGGAAATTATTCGGTAATGCCAATACTTACATCTACTAATTCCAACTTTTTGTTACAAGAAGAAAACCGTCGTTCCTTTGTATTTAATCAAGTTTACAAACCTTGGTTGTTTGGTAGTATTATCCTCTTTCTTTTCTACCTTCCTGAGACACCAAAACTAGAGAATTTCTTAAATGTCTCGATGCTTATAATGCTGCTACCTGTTTATTTTAGATATCGTTCACCCAAATTCCCAACTAACGAATTAGAGGAAGATTCAGTTTATAAACTCTCGTGGAGATTTATAACTATCCTTATTTTCTTTATTATTATTTTAAGAATAATATTTATTGATGGAATACCATTTGGTGGCAAAGATGGAAGCGATATGGATTATATATGGGCTTTTATTCTTATCATAGCTATTATCTCGGGTTTAATTTATCAGTTTTTTAAGAATATAAATGATAAGAAAAGAGAGATACGTAAGATTATGCATGGTGATGAAAATTATTAAAAACTTCACTTCTTAATCTTGTTGCGACTAAATTCAAACTATTAGTATTTAATAAATGTTTTATCGAAAGAAGAAATACATATTCTCTGGTTCATTATCATCAATAGCCTGGAGAAAGTTTTTAAAAAATAAGCTTTCGCTAACAGCATTACTTACTATAATATTAATAACAATAATAGCTATACTTGGATATTTAATTACTCCCGACAGTACTCCTTTTTCAAACGAACAACATTTGGAATTTACCACAAAGAAACCTGGTTTCAGAATACAAATGCTTAATATAAGCAGGCCAGAAATTGAGCAGCATTCGAATATCTTTCATAAAATGTTGTATGGCGAACGGAGTAATTATACATCTATACCTATATATATATATCATTACGAAAAAAATGAATTGGTGTATGAAACGTATACCGGAGCCTCGCCAAATGATGGTGAAGTAAAGAGAATAGACAAATCAAAGATTACATCTATTAGCAATAAAAGATTTATACTTGGCACCGATAGGTATGGCAGAGATGTGTTAAGTCAATTATTAATCGGGACCAGAGTTAGCCTTTCCGTTGGCTTTATTTCAGTATTAATTTCGTTAGTAATAGGAATATTATTAGGAGCATTGGCAGGCTTCTTCAGAGGTTGGGTTGATAATTTAATAGTATGGTTTATTAATGTAGTCTGGTCGATTCCAACATTGTTATTAGTAATAGCTATTACTTTTGCACTGGGAAAAGGTTTCTGGCAAGTATTTATTGCGGTAGGTTTAACGATGTGGGTAGAGGTAGCACGAGTAGTACGAGGACAAATATTAAGTATTCGCGAAAAAGAATTTGTAGAAGCAGGAAGAGCGTTAGGATTTAAGAATTCAAGAATAATATTCAGGCATATATTACCAAATGTAATGGGAGCTGTTATCGTAATTTCTGCGGCTAATTTTGCTTCAGCTATACTAATGGAGGCAGGATTAAGCTTTTTAGGGATAGGAGTGCAACCTCCAATGACATCATGGGGGATGATGATTAAAGAAAACTATGGATATATAATATTGGATGCTGCATACCTTGCTATAATGCCTGGTTTAGCTATTATGTTAGTAGTACTTGCGTTCATGATTATAGGGAATGGATTAAGAGATGCTTTGGATGTAAAAATAGAGTAAATATCATTTTAATATATTTTAACAATACGTATAACTACTTATATACACACATTAACAGCTCAAAAAAATAAAAAGATAAATTTATTTGGAATATATTCGAACTATATTATTAACTTTGCCACCCCAAAAAAGATTTAAGAAATGATTAATTATAAAATTAATTTGAGTATTAAGTTTTAATTAAATTGCCTAAAAATGTCAATAAAACAAAAAACAATAGACCTCAAAAAAAGAATGCAAGATGCCTTGCAGGGTGGAGGAACCAAAGCTGTAGAAAAGCAAAAAGCTACCGGTAAACTTACCGCTCGAGAAAGAATCATTACTTTGCTTGATCCAAATTCATTCTATGAATATGATTTATTTGTAGAGCATTCAGGTAAGGATTTTGATATGGATAAGAAGTATCTTCCTGGTGATGGTGTTGTTACTGGAACCGGTACTTTAAATGGTCATCCTGTATGTATATATGCGCAGGACTTTACAGTTGCAGGTGGTTCATTAGGCTACATGCATGCTAAAAAAATAACCAAGATCATGGATATTGCCATGAAATTGAAAGTTCCAATCATTGGTATCAACGATTCTGGTGGAGCGCGTATCCAAGAAGGTGTTAATTCATTAGCGGGTTATGGTGAAATCTTTTTTAGAAACACTTTGGCTTCTGGTGTAATTCCTCAGATATCTGTAATCTTAGGACCATGCGCTGGTGGTGCAGTTTATTCTCCTGCTTTAACCGACTATGTTTTTGTTGTTGATAAAATCTCAAAGATGTTTATCACAGGTCCTGAAGTTATCAAGACAGTTTTGGGCGAAGAGATCTCAATGGAAGAACTAGGTGGTGCTAGAGTTCAGGCAGAAGTTACTGGTAATGCTCATTTCTTTGCTGAAAGTGAACAAGAGTGTTTCGAACAGATCAAAAAACTTGCTACCTTTATTCCATGGAACAATACAAAAAAAGCTGAACCATTTCCAAAAAAGGCTCCAAGATCTAAAACATATAAAATCGATGATATCTTCCCTACAAATCCTAAGTTACCTTATGATGTCAGAAGTATAATCAGAGCAGTTAGTGATGATTCCGATTTCTTAGAAGTACACGAAAGATGGGCTGAAAATATTGTAGTAGGTTTTGCAAGACTTAATGGACAAACTGTAGGTTTTGTAGCTAACCAGCCACTTATATTAGCAGGGGTATTAGATGTGGATTCTTCTGACAAGGCTGCGAGATTTATAAGATATTGTGATGCATTTAATGTGCCACTAGTTACTTTAGTTGATTTACCTGGATACCTTCCAGGCGTTGACCAAGAACATGCAGGTGTTATCCGTCACGGTGCTAAAATTCTTTATGCTTATTCAGAAGCTACCGTTCCTAAGATTACTGTTATTTTGCGCAAAGCTTATGGTGGTGGATACATTGCGATGTGTTCGAACCATCTTAGAGCCGACTTTGTGTTTGCTTGGCCTACTGCCGAAATAGCTGTTATGGGACCTGAAGGTGCTGCTAATATTATTTTCAGAACTGAAATATTAAATGCAGAAAATCCTGAAGAAATGCGTAAGAAAAAGATTGCAGAGTACAAAAAGAAATTTGCGAATCCTTACGTAGCTGCTGCCTATGGATATGTTGATGCAGTAATAGATCCTAGCGAAACCCGACATTTCTTAATCCATTCTTTGGATATTTCCAAGGATAAACAAGAAGCTCGTCCTTACAAGAAACATGGTATCCCTCCATTTTAATAGACGTTTTTTAAAATAAAAGAATACGTTTAATTAATTTTAAAAAATTTAATAATGGAAGAAGCTAAATTAAATCCGGAAAAAGACGAACTGGAGAGCAAGTACGAAACAATAAACATTGATGGTGTAAAATATCGTACTAACTTAACCAAAAAGCATCTTAATAGGAAACCTTACGAACCTAGGGATCCTAAAAAGATATATGCTTTTATTCCAGGAAGCATATTAAAGATATACGTTAAAGAAAAAGACAAAGTTAAAAAAGGAGATAAATTACTGGTGCTTTCTGCTATGAAGATGAGCAATGATTTGTTAGCTCCAATGAATGGAGTTATTGCTAAAATTCATGTTCAGGAAGGAGACATGGTTCCAAAAAGCCAGATATTAGTAGAACTAAAATAAAATTCAAGAATAAATAAAATGAAGCCATAGACGTTTTTATATTTCTATGGCTTTTTTTTACATCAAAATATAATAATAATTCTCACTATACAATATTATAAATAATAGGAAGTATTTTTATAAAAAAAGTCTTCCTTTTGCTGAAAAATGAACTAAAAAATGATAATATAAAACTGTTCTTTTGGGCAAATAATGACTCATTTCATAAAATTAACAAAATAATCAACAAAATAATGTTGATAAATTTTGTAAATCCAAAATAAAATTCTAATTTTGCACTCCCTTTTAAAAAGGGGCGGGTTAGTAAAAAAAACATTTAACAAAACAAATGGATACATTAAGTTATAAAACAATTTCAGCAAATAAAGCAACCGTTACAAAGGAATGGTTAATAGTAGATGCTGAGAACGAAGTTTTGGGGCGTTTAGCTTCAGATGTTGCAAATTTATTAAGAGGAAAGTATAAAACAAACTTTACTCCTCACGTAGACTGTGGTGATAACGTAGTTATTATCAATGCTGAGAAAATCAGATTAACTGGTAAAAAGTTAACTGATAAAGTTTATGTTCGTCATACAGGTTATCCGGGAGGACAACGTTTTACTACTCCTAAAGAACTGTTGGCATATAAACCAATTGCAGTAATTGAAAAAGCAGTAAAAGGTATGCTTCCAAAAAGTAAATTAGGAAGTGCTCTTTTCAAAAATTTATACGTTTATGCAGGCACTGAACACAAACAAGTAGCTCAGGCTCCAAAACCTTACAAAATAAACTCAACAAAGTAAAATGGAAGTAATAAACACAATAGGTAGAAGGAAATGTGCAGTAGCACGTATCTATATGAAACCAGGTAATGGAATCATCACTATTAATAATAGAGATTACAAAGAATATTTCAATACTGGTACTTTACAATATGTAGTTACACAGCCTTTCGAAATATTAAAAATTCAAGGTACTTATGATATTAAAGCTAACCTTGATGGTGGTGGAATTACTGGACAAGCTGAAGCGCTTCGTTTAGCTATTTCTCGTGCTTTATGTGAGATTAATGCTGAAAACCGTCCTCCTTTAAAAGCTTTAGGGCTTATGAAAAGAGATCCTCGTATGGTTGAACGTAAGAAACCAGGTCAGAAGAAAGCTCGTAAAAAATTCCAATTCAGCAAACGTTAACAGTTTATTGGAATTGTTTAGTATCTAAAACATCAAGACTTCCCTTTTGGGAACTACTTGATGTTTGCTATTAATGGAAAGTAAACAAATTAAAAAAATAATGACAAAAGTAAATTTCGATCAATTACTAGATGCAGGTGTTCATTTTGGACATTTGAAAAGAAAATGGAATCCTAAAATGGCTCCTTACATCTTTATGGAGCGTAATGGTATCCACATTTTAGACTTACATAAAACTATTGCTAAAATAGATGAAGCTGCTGCTGCAATGAAACAAATTGCAAAATCAGGTAAAAAAATTCTTTTTGTAGCAACAAAAAAACAAGCTAAAGAAATAGTAGCTGAACAAGTAAAAACAGTAGGTATGCCTTACGTAACCGAACGTTGGCCAGGAGGTATGTTAACTAACTTTGCTACTATCAGAAAAGCTGTTAAAAAGATGTCGACTCTTGAAAAAATGATAACAGACAAAAACTTTTCTGATATCTCTAAAAGAGAAAAACTTCAAATGTCACGCGAAAAAGCTAAATTAGAAAAGAACTTAGGTAGTATTTCTGATTTAAGTAGATTACCTTCTGCTTTATTTATCGTTGATATTAATAAAGAACACATTGCTGTTGCTGAAGCTAGAAGATTAAACATCCCTACTTTTGCAATGGTTGATACCAATACAAATCCTGAATTAGTTGACTTCCCTATACCATCAAATGATGATGCATCAAAATCTATTGCTGTTATTGTTGGTGCTATGGTTGCTGCTATTGATGAAGGTTTGAATGAAAGAAAATTTGATAAAGACAGAAAAGCTCAAGAAGATGAAGATGCAGCTGCTGAAGCTAATGTTCGTTCTAATAGCTTAGCTGAATTTGAAGAATTAGATACTGATGATGAAGAAACTATTGCTAAAAAGAGATTAGCAAAGAAAATGAAAGACGAAGAAGAACAAGCAGAAGCTGCTAAAAGACCACGTAGAAACGTGATTAATAAACCAGCTACAATTAAGAAAAGTAATAATATTAATTAAGAAGAACAATGGCTAATATAACTGCTAGTGAAGTTAACAAACTAAGACAAATGACTGGTGCAGGCATGATGGATTGCAAAAATGCACTTGTTGAAAACGATGGTGACTTCGATAAAGCTATAGATTTTTTAAGAAAAAAAGGTCAGAAACTTGCTAACAAACGTGCTGACAGAGATGCTAACGAAGGTGTAGTAATTGCTAAAACTGATGCTGACAAAAAATTTGCTGCCATCATTATGGTAAACTGCGAAACTGATTTCGTTGCTAAAAATGAAGATTTCGTTAATATTTGTAAATCTATTTTAGATATCGCAATTGCTAAAAAACCTAAAACAGAAGACGAACTTAAAAACGAAATGATAAACGGGCTTTCTATTGCTGATATTTTAATAGAACAAGTTGGTAAAATTGGTGAGAAAATTGAATTAGCTCATTATCATTTTATCGAGGCTGCTGAAGTAGTTGCTTACAATCATCATGGAAACCGTTTAGCTACTATTGCTGGTTTCAATAAGAATACTGATGAAGCTGTTTCTAAAGATATTGCTATGCAGATTGCTTCTATGGCTCCTGTAGCTATTGATAAATCAGGTGTAAATGCTGATATGATAGAAAAAGAATTAGAAATATACAGAGATCTTATTCGTCAGGAAGGTAAACCTGAAAATATGGTTGAACAAATTGCTCAAGGTAAATTAAATAAATTCTTTAAAGAAAGTACTCTTTTAAGTCAAGAATATATTAAAGATACTAAAAAGACTGTTGAACAATTTTTAGCTGAAACTGACAAAGATTTAACTGTTACTGCGTTCAAAAGACTTATGTTAGGTGCTTAAATCTAATAAAAAGCTTTTAGTTTTTTAAACTATTAGACTTTTAATCCAAAAAAAGAGGCTTTATCATTTGATAAAGCCTCTTTTTTTTTGCTCAATTTTAATTTAAAAGTATATAAAATCTCTTTTTAGTAGTTTTCTTCTCTTACTTGCATATATGCTTTTGGATGTAAACATGCCGGACATACTTCTAGAGCGTGTTCCGATTCATAAACATAGCCACAATTCAAACATTTCCACCATACTTTTCCATCTTTCATAAAAACTTGGTCTTCGGATATGTTTTGAAGCAATTTTAAGTATCTGCGTTCGTGTTCTGCTTCTACTTTTGCTATCATTTTGTAGGCTGTAGCTATTTCGGGGAAGCCTTCTTGCTTTGCAACTTCAGCGAAATGAGGATATAACTCAGTCCATTCTTCATTTTCTCCTTCTGCTGCTGCTTTTAGGTTTTCTTTTGTGGTTCCGATAACTCCTGCAGGAAATGTGGCAGTAATTTCGGTCATTCCGCCTTCTAAGAACTTAAAAAAGCGCTTAGCATGTTCCTTTTCCTGGTTAGAGGTTTCCATAAAGATAGCTGCAATTTGTTCGTAGCCTTCCTTTTTCGCTACACTTGCATAAAATTCGTAACGATTTCGGGCTTGTGATTCTCCTGCGAATGATTTCAACAGGTTTTGTTCGGTCTGTGTTCCTTTTAATGATTTTGTCATAACGGTAATTATTTTAATTAATAGATTTCAATAAAGTCGGATTTGTCTGTAAAACATATTGGGCACACCCAATCGTCAGGTAAATCTTCAAATTTTATATCTTGCTCGGCTTCATCGTATATATATCCGCAAACTTCGCATTTGAATTTCCTTTTTGTAGGGTCTTTTTCCTTGTTTTCGAACTTAGATTTGTCAATATAGGTAGGTGCATTCTTTGGCGAGAAGCCTTTTTTGACTTCTCTATAATATAAATACGTCATCGGATCTTTGGTTGCCTCTATCAAATCAGCGTGCAACAATTCGCCGATAAACATTATATGTGTGCCCACGTCAATCGTCTCTACAACTTTACATTCCATATATGCGATGCAATCGTTAGTTACAATTGGCACACCTGTTTCGCCATATATTAAGGTTGCCGAAGCCATTTTGTCAACATCTTTTCCACTTTTGTAACCAAAAGTACCTATTAGTTCATTCGATGCTTCGGTGTGAAGTATAGAAACTGAAAATGCTCCTGTTTTCTGAATTAATTCAGCAGTATAATTATTTTTATTACAGCTTGCCGCGAATCGTGGAGGCTCCGAAGTTATTTGGAATACGGTGTTAGAAATAAATCCATTGCCTTTTTCCTTATCGCCCGAGCAAACCACATATAAGCCGTACGATATTTTGTATAATGCTTCTAAATTTATCATATTTTTTTAATTATTTAAGTATTGTTTTTAATGCTTCTTAAATACGTTACAAAATTAGTCTATTTTTTTAAGATGGAATGTTTTCTTTTTAAAATAATTTTTTATTTATTTTTAAAAATAAGATGTCTTTTTTCATAAAAAAAGCCTTTAATAATTAAATATTAGAGGCTTTTTTATTTTCAAACTAATTATTAATTTTTAATTATTAATTCTTAATTGACAATTATGCTGTTGGAGGTACTGGATCGGGAATTGGTGGAGTTGGATGCACATCTGGATACAATAAATAAAGATTCCACATAGCAGGATTTTCTTCATATATAACTTTTGCACATTCGCTGAGCAGCACCATCATATCCCACAAAGCATTTAAGTTTTTTGTACGCTCTTGAGTAGTTATTGTTCTAGCTCCTTTAAAGCTATTTTGTTTTCTTACTGCTAAAATTAATTGATCAGCATTTGTTTTTAGTGCTTCAATTTTTAATAATGTAAAGCCACCAGCAATAAATTTTGGTTTATTATCAACATCGGAAGCCATATCATAAGCTTGCATCAACAAGCCAGGCAATTTTACATGCGAATTTCTTGCGTCTTCAAAGCCAGAATGCCCAAATAATTTTAATTTCATTATATTATCAGGCCAAATTTGTTTTACGACCAATTCGCCAGCCTGATATTTCTTTCTGCTTGTTTCCATTATTGCTTCTACTATTGCTGTTTGCTCAGCTTGTTTTGCTACACATTTCTCATCCGAATCTGTAGCCAGGCAAAGATCTATTGCATCTTGCATATTGGTTTCAAAGGGAGTTTTGAATGCAAAATAATCTGTCGTAAAATCTGTAGGATTTAACGAAAACTGATCTAAAAATCGCTGTCCCATATCTAGCATTACCGGAATAGGTAGCGTGAATTTTTTTGCTAATTCGTCTTTCATTTTTTTAAATATTTATTTTTTTAAAAATTTTTATTTTGACCATACAAAGTTACTACAATAAACGGTTATTATTACATAATGCAAATATTTATTTCATTTATTTTAATATTATAATTTAGCGAATTACAAAAGGTAACTGGCTACAACGTTACGAATTCTATTAACAGTTTTCGGGTCCGGAAAACTGTTACTAGAACGCGTAAAACTGTTACTATAACGTGGAAAACTGTCTCTTTATGGGACAGAATGCTTACTAAAGCGCCAAAAGTTTTTAAAATAAAGAGGAAATATTAATTTTTAATACAAAAAATATCAGATAAAAAATGATTTTTATTCTCTAAAATAAGTAAAGGATTTGCAAAACTGAGTAAAACATATCCTAGGGTATTTTGGGGTATATAATGTGTATTTTTATTAAAAATAAAATATATTAGAAAGGGATTTGTATTAATA
>CAYRBL010000041.1:0-3300 GCA_964422385.1 uncultured Bacteroides sp. | reverse complement strand
AAAAAGAATTTTAATAAAGAAATGAATCCAAATAAAAATAAATATACAAAAAAACAAGGGCTCCCTCCTGGTACCCTTATTCACACTGGCGAGGTTTACGAAAAAGAAACCCTGATAAGCCTTATCAGTTATAATAATGAAGAATATTTTATTAATGAATCGACAAATATTAATGAAATATTAACGCTGATAAAACCTGATTATGTAAACTGGATAAATATTACAGGGCTTCAAGATGTGAATACTATTGAAAAAATAGGTGCGCATTTTTGCTTGCATAATTTGATGCTTGAAGATATATTGAATACCCATCATTTGCCAAAGGCCGAAGATTACGGAAAGCAATTGTTTTTTACAATGAAAGCGCTCGAACTTAAGCAAAGCGATCAAACGATAGACAAAAAGCAGTTGAGTTATGTGTTGGGAGAGAACTATCTTATAACTTTTCAGGAAACTAAAAGCAACATCTTCGACCCGATTATCGAACGAATAAAACATAAAAAAGGAAGGGTGCGCGGCATGAAAAATGATTATCTTTTTTATGCTTTATTAGATGTAACTGTCGACTCTTACTTTGTGTTGATAGAATATTTGGATGATCAATCGGAAGCAATAGAGGAAGAGTTGCTCAATAATCCGACGCGTGCTGTTGTGAAGAAAATACAGCAAAAACGTAAGGAACATTTATCATTAAAGAAATCGATATACCCATTACAAGACGAGATTCGCAAAGTATTTCATCTGGAAGAAGACTTAATTCATAAGGCAACACATATCTATTTTCAGGATGTGATAGACCATCTTCAGCAGATCGTACAAAGTTTAGAGTCGTTTAGGGAAATTGTTTCGAATCTGTTGGAATTATATCTTGCCAACAACGACATTCAGATGAATGACGTGATGAAAAGGCTGACTGTTGTGTCCACAATCTTTATCCCCCTTACTTTTATAGTGGGCTTGTATGGTATGAATTTTAAAGACATTCCCGAATTAAATTGGACGCACGGTTATGTTTATGTTTGGGTAATAATGATAGCGATTACTGTATTTGTAACTGCTTATCTTAAGAAAAGAAAATGGTTTTAGAAACATATAAGTGGGGGCATCAGCGAAGATTTAATGCCTATGCTGACCATTTTAGAAAAGAGTTTGGCGAAAGGATACAAAAGCTTTCGATAAATGTAGGATTTACCTGCCCAAATAGAGATGGAAGTGTTGGAAAGGGCGGTTGCACGTATTGCAACAACAATGCATTTAATCCTTCCTATTGCATGCCTTCAAAATCGGTTACGCAACAGATAGAAGAGGGCATTGAATTCCATGCAAAGCGTTATAGACGTGCCGATAGGTACCTTGCGTACTTTCAAGCATACTCCAATACCTATGATTCGTTGGATAAGCTACGAAAAGTGTATGATGAGGCTTTAAAACATCCCGCTATAATTGGATTAGTGATTGGTACGCGTCCAGATTGTATAGATGAGGAGAAGTTGAATTATTTTGCTGAGCTAAAAAAGACACACTATATAATAATAGAGTACGGCATCGAAAGTTGTTATGATAAATCGCTGCTGGCAATCAATCGCGGACATGATTATAATACCTGTGTGAAAGCAATAGAGGCCACTGCTGCAAAAGGGATAAAGACAGGAGCGCATCTAATCTTTGGTTTGCCTGGTGAAAGTATAGAAGAGATGTTGGCAGAAGCCGAAATACTTTCTAAATTGCCATTAAATAATATAAAGTTTCATCAATTGCAGATTATAAAAGATACTGCGATGAGCCAACAATTTAAAGAGCGTCCCGAAGACTTTAGGTTTTTTAGTTTGGAAGAATATATTGAGTTCATAGTGGCATTTTTGGAGCGATTAAATCCCGAATTTGTTGTAGAAAGGTTTGCTGGGGAAGTGCCACCACGATATTTGGAAGGGCCAGGTTGGGGATTGATAAGGAATGATCAAATATTAACCAAAGTAGAGAAGAAACTGGAAGAATTAAATACTTTTCAAGGGAGAATTTATACTCAAAATAATCAAATAAAATAATTATACGCTTTCGCGAATAAATAAAGCGTATCTTTGCCTTCTTTTTAATGCTAAAATTAAAGAGAAATACATTTTAAATAATCAAAAATGAAGAAATTTTATACTGACGAACAGCTTGAATATTTACTCGAAAATCCGGATATGTTATTTTGGAATATGTCGAGGGATTATGCGTTCACACATGAAGAGCTCAGGCAGTATTATAAGTTTTTAAAATGGAATTTTGTGAGCAACAATCATAGGATGACGTGGACATTGGATATTATGGATGAGTTTATTGATGATTTAGACTTCAGTAATCCTTCTTCAAAATATGCTGTTGGTTTTCTATCTATGAATCGTTCGTTGCCATGGTCTGTTGAGCTTTTGGAAAGGTATAAAGATCGTTGGGATTGGAGGATTTTGGTGTATAATGAGACTTTAATGCTGGAAACAGAGCCTTTGTTTTATGCGCTAACTAAGTTAATGGAAACAGCAACGCACGAAGATGCAATTCAGATGAAGATGCGTTGTATGGCAATGGATTGCAGGGACGATAAATATTACCCACACGAAATGCTAATGGATTATATTTATAGTTCGGATAGTCCCGAAGAGCAACTAACAAGTTGGGATCAATTGCTAGAAATAGAAGACCCGGATTGGGAATTAGTAAGTAGAAATACATTGTTGCCCTGGAACGAAAATGTAATAGATTTGTATATTGATGAGCTTAAATTCGAAAAACTATCGATGAATAAAGCGGTGCCATGGGATATAAATCTTATCAGAAAGTATAAAGATAAGGTGCCATTTGGTATTTGGGAACCTACTGATGGCGAGAACCAAGGGACAACTTTCGCCGGACTTTGTATGAATCCTGAAGTTAATTGGAATTCGGAGATGTTGAATGAATTTTATGATGATATATGTTTCACATCAATCTCCAAGAACGAAGGAGTGGATTGGAGTGTGGAATTATTAAATGAATTTGATTTCGAATTGCATCATGGGATTACTTATTTTAATAAATCGGTGTTCAGAAAGGCTTTTCCAACCATTTGTACCCATGATAATATGAAAAAGATGGCAGATATTCTTATCAAAAAACTTCCAAAAGATTTGTATGACTAAAAAATCTTTATTTAAATAAAGATTTAGGTGTACGAAAAGTCTTTTATTTTTAAAATAAATGCCTTTTATTTAAAAATAAGGACAAAAACACTGTTCTTATAAATATTTTTATTAAAAAAATGTCTTTGTTTAGATGTGTAAA
>CAYRBL010000040.1:12844-14344 GCA_964422385.1 uncultured Bacteroides sp. | reverse complement strand
GCTTTATTTGCAATTTCATTAAACAATTCGGCATAATGCATACAAATACCTGTACGGGTTTTTAAAACTTTATCTATAATTTCTGATTTATTTTGATAAAAATTTAAGGCAAACATATTATCAACATCGTATTCTATATTTTTAGCAACCCATATAAAGATTGCTCTTACTTTATCATTATCATTTGTAAAATTGTTCTTAACATACTCTGCCAAAGTTGTAGTTGTATTGGTATAATAGGATGGAACTTGCAGCATAATCTTATCTACATTTGCATATTCTTTTTCTTTTTGAGCAAATAAATTCGTTGTTAAAACGAAAAACATTAGTATGATAAGTTTTATTTTCATAAGATTTTTATTTTTACAAAAATTAATTTTAATACATTCCTTTTATATGTTTATATTTTTCTTTCATCAAATCCCAAAAACCATTACTCCAATCCATAATTATTGAAATCATCCAATCCTTTGGGAAATCTTTTAAAATTGCATCCACCATTTTACTTCCATTTCCCTTTATAGGTGAATTAATTTCTGTAAAGTCAATAATTTTTAATTTATAATTATATAAAATCTCTACTCCAATAGCAGTTGGATGATTTATGGTAGTCATAGGATCTATACTTTTACCTTTTAATTCACTTGAAGCTGCAATTATATGATCAGTAAGTTTTATATATTTTATAAAATCAAGTGTAGCCAACTGGATTGCTATGGTTATTATTTCGGAAGGCAACGCATTTACCCGTTGAACAACTCGAATGTTAGTTCCATTATCAATGAAAGGAGCAAACATTTTCTCAAAATCTTTTCGTTTAATCCATCTATCCATTTGTTATTTTTTAGGTTAATTTTAAGTTGGTAAAATTACAATAATATATCACTCGAAAATTAAAAAGTTTAATTATTTTTACACATATTTTCTTTAGTATTGTAAAATAAGTTATAAATGAATAAAAAAATAGTTTTATAAATAAATAAACAGTATCTTTGCATAAATAATTTTAAATACACACAATGAACACAGGAACAGTAAAATTTTTTAATGAAGGAAAAGGATTCGGATTCATTAAAGACGCAAATTCTTCTAAAGAATATTTCATGCACATAACAGGTCTTATCGACAAAGTTATGGAAAATGACGAAGTTACATTCGATTTAGAAGAAGGAAAAAAAGGCTTGAGTGCCGTAAATGTTAAGAAAGTATAAGTACATTTTAATATAAATGACATTTAAAATTTCAAAGCCTTACATTATATGTAAGGCTTTTTTTATTTCTATTTTGATATAAATTCATAAAAAAAAGAGGTTGTTTATAATAAACAACCTCTTTTTTTATATAAATCTAATATTATTATGCTTGAGCTTTAGGTCCACCCAAATTAAATGGAATAGTATCCATTTGATCTGGTTCTTTTATTTTACCATAAGCAGCTTCAAACTTTGTAATATTTTCTTGTAATGCTCTTATTAATCTTTTTGCATGTTGAGGAGTTAA
>CAYRBL010000040.1:0-12744 GCA_964422385.1 uncultured Bacteroides sp. | reverse complement strand
ATTAAATGACCTACTAATACATTTTCTTTTAATCCTAGTAATTCATCAGTTTTTGCATTAACTGCAGCTTCGGTAAGTACTTTTGTTGTTTCTTGGAAAGAAGCAGCAGATAAGAAACTTCTTACTTGTAAAGAAGCTTTAGTAATTCCTTGTAATACCTGACGAGCAGTTGCTGGTTGAGCATCTCTAGCTTCAACTAGATTTTTATCTTTACGTTTTAAGATAGAATTTTCATCTCTTAATTTACGTGCACTAACAATCTGTCCAGCTCTATAGATTTCGGAATCACCTGAATTAACAACAACTTTCTTTCCAAAAATCCAATCATTTTCATCTTGAAAATCTAATTTATTTGTCAATTCACCTTCTAAGAATTTAGTATCACCTGGATCATCAACTTCTACTTTACGCATCATTTGACGAACGATAACCTCGAAATGTTTATCATTAATTTTTACACCCTGTAAACGGTAAACTTCCTGAATTTCATTAACGATATATTCCTGAACTTTCATAGGTCCTTTAATCGCTAAAATATCAGATGGAGTCATCGCACCTTCTGATAAAGGAGTACCAGCTTTTACATAATCGTTTTCTTGAGCAAGAATTTGCTTAGATGTAGGTATCAAATAACTCTTTTCTTCTCCTGTTTTAGATGTAATAATGATTTCTCTATTACCACGTTTTAATTTCTTGCCAAAAGAAACAACGCCATCAATTTCAGCAACTACAGCAGGATCTGAAGGATTTCTTGCTTCAAATAATTCAGTTACTCTAGGCAAACCTCCAGTGATATCACCAGCTTTACCGAAAGATCTTGGTATTTTTACAAGAGTTTCCCCAGCAACAATTTTGCTACCATCTTCTACAATAATATGAGCACCTACTGGTATATCATAAATTCTTAATACTTCACCACCCGCAGAAACAACATTTATCTGAGGGTTTTTAGATTTCTGACGTGATTCAATAATAACTTTATCTTGATAACCTGTTTGATCATCAGATTCGATTCTATATGTTACACCTTCAATAATGTTATCATAGGAAATAGTTCCTGAAACTTCAGATAGAATTACTGCATTATATGGATCCCAATCTGCAATAATATCTCCTTTTTTAATTTCAGCACCATCTTTTGAATAAAGATTAGCTCCATAAGGAACAAAACTTGATGTTAAAATTATGTGAGTATTTTTATCAACAATTCTCATTTCAGCAGAACGACCGATAACTACATCGTAAACTAAGCCTTCAGAATTTTTATATTCAACAGATCTTAGTTCATCTATCTCCATTATTCCAGAATATTTAGCTTCAATTCTCGAAGAAATAGCAATATTAGAAGCAGTACCCCCAACGTGGAATGTACGAAGTGTTAACTGTGTACCGGGTTCACCAATTGACTGTGCAGCAATAACACCAACAGCTTCTCCTTTTTGAATCATTCGACCAGTAGCAAGGTTTCTACCGTAACATTTAGCACAAACACCTTGTTTAGATTCGCATGTCAATACTGAACGAATTTCTACTTCTTCAATAGGCGATTCTTCGATGATTTTACAAATATCTTCAATTAACTCTAATCCAGCAGAAGCTAATAAAGTTCCTGTATAAGGATGATAAATATCGTGTAAAGAAACTCTTCCTAATATTCTGTCATATAAACTTTCAACGGTTTCTTCGTTTTTCTTTAAAGCAGTTGTTGTTAAACCTCTTAATGTACCACAATCTTCTTCAGAAATAATTACATCTTGAGCAACATCAACTAATCTACGAGTTAAATATCCTGCATCAGCAGTTTTAAGAGCTGTATCAGCTAACCCTTTACGAGCACCATGAGTAGAGATAAAATATTCAAGAACCGATAATCCCTCCTTAAAGTTAGATAAAATTGGATTCTCAATAATTTCACCACCTAAAGCACCAGATTTAGTTGGCTTAGCCATCAAACCTCTCATACCAGAAAGCTGACGAATTTGTTCTTTAGATCCACGGGCACCAGAATCAAGCATCATATAAACTGGATTAAATCCTTGTTTATCTTTTGACAACTGTTGCATCAATGTTGATGTTAAATGAGAATTAGTATGTGTCCAAATGTCAATTATTTGATTATATCGTTCATTATTTGTGATAAAACCCATACTATAATTACTCATTACTTCATCAACTTCTGCATTAGCTTGAGCAACTAGTTTCTCTTTTACTTCAGGAACAATTACATCTCCTAAATTAAATGATAAACCGCCTTTAAAAGCCATAGTAAAACCTAAATCTTTAATATCATCTAAGAATTTAGCAGTTTTAGCAGTACCTGTTTTCTTTAAAACATTACTAATAATATCTCTTAAAGATTTTTTTGTTAATAATTCATTTATAAAACCATATTCTCTTGGAACAACTTGGTTAAATAAAGCACGTCCAACTGTAGTTTCAATAAGTTTCTTAGAAATAATATTATTTTCTTCAAAATCCCAAAGAACCTTAATCCATGCATGTAAATCTATCTTTTTCTCATTATAAGCGATTATAACTTCTTCTATTGAATAAAAAATAGAATTTTCACCTTTAACTACTCTTTCTTCATCAGTTTTTCTACCTTTAGTCATATAATATAACCCCAAAACCATATCTTGAGAAGGTACTGTAATTGGAGCTCCATTTGCAGGATTCAATATATTATGAGAAGCTAGCATTAGTAACTGTGCTTCTAAAACAGCAGCGTTACCAAGTGGAACATGAACAGCCATTTGGTCACCATCAAAGTCGGCATTAAAAGCTGTACATACCAAAGGATGTAATCTTATCGCCTTGCCTTCTACCAATTTTGGTTGAAAGGCTTGTATACCTAGTCTATGTAAGGTAGGTGCTCTGTTTAACAAAACAGGATGACCTTTAAGAATATTTTCAAGAATATCCCAAACAACCGGATCTTTTCTATCTACTATTTTTTTAGCAGATTTCACGGTTTTAACAATACCCCTTTCTAACATTTTTCTAATAATGAAAGGTTTGAATAGTTCAGAAGCCATATCTTTAGGCAAACCGCATTCGTTTAATTTAAGTTCTGGTCCAACTACAATAACAGAACGACCAGAATAGTCAACACGTTTTCCTAATAAATTCTGACGAAAACGTCCTTGCTTTCCTTTCAAACTATCACTTAAAGACTTTAAAGCTCTATTTGATTCTGTTTTTACAGAACTAGCTTTTCTAGAATTATCTAATAATGAATCAACAGCTTCCTGTAACATACGTTTTTCATTACGCATAATTACATCAGGTGCCTTAATTTCAATAAGTCTTTTTAATCTATTATTTCTTATGATAACTCTTCTATATAGATCATTTAAATCAGATGTTGCAAATCTGCCACCATCTAATGGAACCAATGGTCTAAGTTCAGGAGGAATTACAGGAACAACTTTCAAAATCATCCATTCAGGCCTATTATCTATTCTTCCTTGAGCATCACGGAAAGCTTCAAAAACTTTTAATCTCTTCAATAAATCTAATTTCCTTTGTTGAGATGTTTCAGTACCAGCTTTGTGGCGTAAATCAAATGACATCTTATCAAGATCTAACCTAGATAATAATTCTTGAAGTGCTTCAGCTCCCATTTTCGCTAAAAATTTATCAGGGTCTGAATCATCAAGTGTGATATTATCTGCTGGTAATGTATCTAATATGTTAAAATATTCTTCTTCAGATAAAAAATCTAAAGTAGAAATTCCATCATCCTTTTTTATACCTGGGTTAATTACAACGTATTTTTCATAATATATAATAGAATCTAATTTTTTAGATTGCAATCCAAGTAATGAACCTATTTTATTTGGTAATGATCTGAAAAACCAGATGTGAGCAACAGGGACAACAAGTTGAATATGCCCCATTCTTTCTCTTCTTACCTTTTTTTCAGTAACTTCAACACCACATCTATCACAGATTATACCTTTATATCTTATACGTTTATATTTCCCACAATGGCATTCCCAATCTTTTATCGGCCCAAATATTCTTTCACAAAACAAACCATCTCTTTCAGGTTTATACGTTCTATAATTTATAGTTTCTGGTTTCAGAACCTCACCTTTTGAACGTTCAAGAATAGATTCTGGAGATGCTAAACTTATTGTTATTTGAGAAAACTCAGTTTTAACAGATGTATCTTTTCTAAAAGCCATATTTTTTTGTACTAAAAAATTAAATTAATTTGAATTAAAAGCTTATTGTTTTAAACACCTTTTTTAATCAAAAGTAATGTTTAATCCTAATCCTTTCAATTCATGAACTAAAACATTAAAGGATTCAGGAATACCAGGTTTTGGCATATTATCACCTTTTACAATAGATTCATAAGCTTTAGCTCTTCCAATAACATCATCAGATTTAACTGTTAGTATTTCTTGTAAAATATTAGCAGCTCCAAAAGCTTCTAAAGCCCAAACTTCCATTTCACCAAAACGCTGACCCCCAAATTGAGCTTTCCCACCTAATGGTTGTTGTGTAATTAATGAATAAGGACCGATAGATCTTGCATGCATTTTATCATCAATCATATGATGTAATTTAAGCATGTAAATATATCCTACAGTTGCAGTTTGATCAAATCTTTCTCCTGTTCCACCATCAAATAAATATACTTTGCCGTTATCTGGTAGACCAGCTTGTTTCATATAACCATTAATTTGATCTATAGTTGCACCATCAAAAATAGGAGTAGAAAACCTTAAACCTAGTTTAGCACCAGCCCATCCTAGAACAGTTTCATATATTTGACCTAAATTCATACGTGAAGGTACACCTAATGGATTTAATACAATATCAACTGGAGTTCCATCTTCTAAAAATGGCATATCTTCTTCACGAACAATCTTAGCAACAATACCTTTATTACCATGACGTCCAGCCATTTTATCACCCACTTTTAGTTTTCGTTTTTTAGCAATATATACTTTAGCCATTTGGATTATACCAGCTGGTAAATCATCTCCAACTGTAGCAATAAATTTATTCCTAGAATAACGGCCTAATATTTCACGAGACTTAATACTATAATTATTTAATAATTCTTTAATTAATTTATTAGTATCTTTATCAGAAGTCCATTTATCTGAATTAATATTATTATATTCTATATTACTCAAGATTTTTTGTGAAAACTTAATCTTTTTTGGAATTAGTTCTTCCTTAAAATTATTATAAACACCTGAAGAAATTTTTGAACTTAATAAAACAAGTAATTTGTCTATTAATTTATTTTTCAAATCAATAGAGTCTTTATTAAATTCTTTATCAATGTTTTTCATCAAGTCTTTATCTTTATTCTTAGACTTTCTTTCTTTAACAACTCTAGAAAATAATTTTTTATTTATTACAATCCCTTTTAATGAAGGAGGAGCTTTTAAAGAAGCGTCCTTAACGTCTCCTGCTTTATCTCCAAAGATAGCTCTTAATAACTTTTCTTCAGGAGTTGGATCAGATTCACCTTTAGGTGTAATTTTTCCTATTAAAATATCTCCTTCGTTTACTTCAGCTCCAATCCTAATAATCCCGAATTCGTCAAGATCTTTTGTTGTTTCATTGCTTACATTAGGAATATCATTTGTTAATTCTTCAATTCCTCTTTTAGTTTCTCTAACTTCCAATGTAAATTCTTCAATATGTACAGAAGTAAATATATCTTCTTTTACAACTTTTTCAGAGATTACAATAGCATCTTCGAAATTATAACCTTTCCAAGGCATAAAAGCAACCATAAGATTTTTACCTAAAGCTAGTTCACCATCTTTTGTTGCATAGCCTTCACATAATACTTGTCCTTTTTTTACTTTTTCACCTTTTCTAACGATTGGACGTAAGTTTATTGAAGTATTTTGATTAGTCCTCATAAACTTTGTAAGTTTGTAATGTTTTAAATCTTCATCAAAACTTACTAGTCTTTCTTTTTCATTACGTGCATATCTAATTATAATTTCATCTGCATCAACATATTCTACAACTCCGTCAACCTCAGCATTAATTAGCACACGTGAATCCCTAGCAACACTAGATTCTATTCCAGTTCCAACAATAGGAATCTCGGGATTAAGTAATGGAACAGCTTGTCTCATCATATTCGAACCCATCAATGCACGATTTGCATCATCATGCTCTAAAAATGGAATTAAAGATGCAGCTATAGATGCTATTTGATTAGGTGCAATGTCAATTAAATCGACTTTTTCTCTTTCTATAATTGGATAATCTGCTAAATATCTAGCTTTAACTTTTTCCGAAAAAAAGGTTCCATCATTTGTTAATTTTGTATTTGCTTGAGCAATAATTTTATTTTCTTCTTCTTCAGCACTTAGATATATGAATTTTTCATCTAATTCAACTTTACCATTTGTTACTATTTTATAAGGAGTTTCAATAAAACCTAATTTATTTATTTTTGCATAAACACACAAAGAAGATATTAAACCAATATTAGGCCCTTCTGGTGTTTCTATTGTACACAATCTTCCGTAATGAGTATAGTGAACATCACGAACTTCGAAACCTGCTCTTTCCCTAGATAGACCTCCAGGTCCTAATGCTGAAATTCTTCTTTTATGTGTAATTTCTGCTAAAGGATTTGTTTGATCCATAAATTGTGAAAGTGCATTTGTACCAAAAAAAGAATTAATAACAGAAGAAAGAGTTTTTGCATTTATTAAATCTGTAGGAGTAAAAACTTCATTATCTCGAACATTCATTCTTTCACGAATAGTTCTAGACATACGAGCTAACCCTACTCCAAATTGTGCATATAATTGCTCCCCTACAGTTCTAACTCTACGATTACTTAAATGATCTATATCATCTACTTCTGTCTTAGAATTAATTAATTTTATTAAATATTTAATAATATCAATTATATCTTCTTTAGTTAAAACTTTTACATCAATAGGTATACTTAAATTTAATTTTTTATTAATCCTATATCTTCCAACATCACCTAAATCATAACGCTTATCTGAGAAAAATAATTTTTCAATTATGCCTCTAGCTGTTTCCTCATCTGGTGGTTCTGCATTTCTTAATTGTCTATATATATATTCAACAGCTTCTTTAGCATTATTAGCAGTGTCTTTTTGTAATGTATTGAATATTATTGCATAATCATTTGTATTTACATCTTCTTTATGAATAAGGATAGTTTTAATACCAGAATCAACAATCATATCAATATGCTTGTCTTCTAAAATAGTTTCTCTATCTATAATTACTTCGGTTCGTTCTATTGAAACAACTTCTCCCGTATCTTCATCAACAAAATCTTCAATCCATGCTCTAACTACACGAGCAGCAAGTTTACTACCAATAATTTTTTTCAGCCCTGCTTTAGAAACTTTAATTTCTTGTGCTAAGTTAAATATTTCAAGTATATCTTTGTCAGTCTCAAAACCAATAGCTCTTAATAAAGTCGTGATAGGAAGTTTTTTCTTTCTATCAATATAAGCATACATGACACTATTTATATCAGTTGTAAACTCCATCCAAGATCCTTTAAAAGGGATTATTCTTGCTGAATATAATTGAGTCCCATTTGCATGCATACTAGTACCAAAAAAGACTCCAGGAGATCTATGTAATTGAGAAACTACAACACGTTCAGCTCCATTTATTACAAAAGTTCCCTTAGGGGTCATATAAGGTATCATTCCTAAATAAACATCTTGAATTATAGTTTCAAAATCCTCATGCTCAGGATCTGTACAATACAATTTAAGTTTAGCTTTTAAAGGAACACTATATGTTAATCCTCTTTCTATACATTCTTCTATAGAATAACGGGGAGGATCAATAAAATAATCTAAGAATTCTAATACGAAATTATTTCTAGCATCTGTTATTGGAAAGTTTTCTGCAAAAACTTTAAATAAACCTTCATTAAAACGATTTTCAGGATTTGTCTCTAATTGAAAAAAGTCCTGAAAAGACTGAATTTGAATATCTAAAAAATCAGGATATTCAGTATGAATTGTAGATGCAAAATTGATTTTCTGAATTGATTTTGATTCCAAAATTGAAAAATTTTAAATTGAAGAAAAATAATATTAATTTATATAAATAACGAATAATAGACTGCTTAAAAGTAAGTAGTCTATTATTCGTGAGCAATAAATAGAGTATTAAAACTTCACTTATTTGATTTCAACCTCAGCTCCTGCTTCTTCTAATTGTTTTTTTAATGCTTCAGCTTCATCTTTAGAAACTGCTTCTTTTAATGGTTTTGGAGCTGCGTCAACTAATTCTTTAGCTTCTTTTAACCCTAAACTAGTTAATTCTTTTACTAATTTAACAACTGCTAATTTTTGTTGTCCTGCTGCTTTTAATATAACATCAAATTCAGTTTTTTCTTCAACAGCGTTACTTGCTGCTCCAGAACCTGAAGCTGCAACAGCTACTGAAGCAACAGCTGGTTCAATGCCATATTCATTTTTTAAAATATCAGCTAATTCTTTTACCTCTTTTACTGTTAAATTAACTAATTGTTCTGCAAAAGCTTTTAAATCTGCCATTTTATTTAGTATTTAATTGTTTTTAATTTAATTTTTAATTTAATATAATTTTATTCTGTTTTATCTGATAAAGTTTTTACTATTCCACTTAATGTATTACCTCCATATTGTAAAGAAGAAATTACATTATTTATTGGAGTCTGAAGCATACCAATTATATCACCAATTAATTCGTTTTTAGACTTAATATTTACAAGTGTTTCTAACTGGTCATCACCTATGTAAAAACATTCTTCTACAAATGCACCTTTAAGAGCAGGTTTTAGAGAATTACCGCGAAATTCTTTTATTAATTTTGCAGGTACATTATTAATCTCTGTCAACATTAATGAAGTTGAACCTTTCAGTACTGGAAATAATTCTGAAAAATCTTTACCAGTTTTCTCAAGCGCTCTTTTTAATAAGGTATTTTTAACTACAATCAACTTCACTTCTCTTTTAAAACAAAGTCTTCTTAATTTACTAGTATTAACAGAATCAAGATCTGAAATATCTGCTAAGTAAATATTATTAAAATTAGAAATCTGTTTTGCCAAAGAATCTACTAGTTGACCTTTTTCCTCTTTTTTCATAGATTATATATTTTTATGAAAATTTAAATTATAAAGTTATTGATTTTGGTTCAACTTTAATACCTGGACTCATTGTACTAGATATATATATACTTTTTACATAAGTTCCTTTAGCAGCAGAAGGTTTTAATTTTAAAATCATTTGGATTAATTCTTTAGCATTTTCTACAATTTTCTGATTTTCAAAAGAAACTTTTGCAATACCAGAATGTATTATCCCAAATTTATCAACTTTAAAATCAATCTTACCTGCTTTTATTTCGTTGACAGCTTTACCAATTTCCATAGTAACAGTACCTGTTTTTGGGTTTGGCATCAATCCTCTAGGTCCTAAAATTTTTCCTAACGCTCCTACTTTTGGCATAACATTTGGAGTTGTGATAATAACATCAATATCAGTCCAACCTCCTTTAATTTTTTCAATATAATCGTCAAGCCCGTAGTAATCTGCTCCAGATGCTTTAGCTTCATCTTCTTTATCAGGTGTGCATAAAACTAATACTCTAACTGTTTTTCCAGTTCCGTGAGGTAAAGTTACAATTCCTCTTACCATTTGATTTGCTTTTCTAGGATCAACTCCTAATCGTACATCAACATCTACAGATGAATCAAATTTGGTATTTGAAATTTCCTTAACTATTTTAACAGCTTCGTCAATAGAATATATTCCTGATTTATCAAATTTACCTAAAGCCTCTTTTCTTTTTTTTGTTAATTTAACCATTTCGCGTTATATTAATATTTTGAAAATTTATAATGCACAAATGCATTATCGACTTAATTTATAAATGGATTTTCTCCTTTTATTAAAATCCCCATACTGCGTGCAGTTCCAGCAACAATTGACATTGCAGATTCAATAGTAAAACAATTTAAGTCTACTAACTTTGATTCAGCAATTTTATTTACTTGCTCCCAAGAAATAGTCGCAACTTTATTTCTATTAGGTTCACTAGAACCTTTTTTAAGTTGGGCTACTTCCATAAGTTGAACAGCAACAGGTGAAGTTTTGATTACAAAATCAAAAGATTTATCTTTGTAAACAGTAATAATAACAGGTATAATTTTACCTGCACTATCTTGTGTACGAGCATTAAACTGTTTGCAAAATTCCATTATATTAACACCTTTAGAACCTAATGCAGGTCCTACTGGTGGTGATGGGTTTGCAGCTCCACCTTTGATTTGTAATTTAATTAAACCACTAATTTCTTTTGCCATTTTATTTATTACTTAAAATTATTAATTTAAGTTTGTGTATTAAAATTATTCTTTTTCAACTTGCATAAAACTTAATTCTAATGGAGTTTTTCTTCCGAAAATCTTTACCATTACTTTAAGTTTCTTCTTTTCGTCATTAACTTCTTCAATAATTCCACTAAAACTATTAAATGGACCATCTATTACTTTAACAGATTCACCAACAATAAATGGATCATTTAATTCTTCACTTTGATTCGATAATTCATCAACTTTTCCTAAAATTCTATTTACTTCAGAAATTCTCAATGATTCAGGATCTCCGTTAGAACCTAAAAAACCTATTACATTTGGTATACTTTTAATGATATGGATAATCTCACCCATTAAAATAGCTTCAATTAAAACATATCCTGGAAGGTAATTTCTTTCTTTGCTAATTTTTTTTCCTTTTCTTACAGAATAAACTTTTTCAGTTGGTATAAGAACTTGTAAAATATAGTCTTGAAGATTTAAGCGACTAATTTCACTTAACATATATTCTTTTACTTTTTTCTCTTTTCCACTAATCGCCCTAACAACATACCATTTTTTTACTTGCTCGCTCATACCTTATGTAAGATTGGTAAGAATTTAAATACACTAAAAATATTTAGTTAAATTTATATTATTAAAAATGTAAAATAAATCTCAAGTAAACAATAGTTTAAAGGGAAGCAAGATTTTTTACAAAAATATAAAATTCAAAAAAAACTAATTAAAAAAACTATAAAAATAACCTAAAAGCCCTTTCCATAATAAATCAGGATGAGCTCCAAATAAAATATCCATTCCGAAAACAACTAAAGCAATTATTAATGATGCAACAGAAACTACTATTGCACTATTTTGTAATTCACTCCACGTTGGCCATGAAACTTTATTCATAAGTTCGTCATAGCTTTCTTTAATATAATCTATTACTTTTGACATTAAACCTAAATATTTGCACGGGTGGAAGGACTTGAACCCTCAGCCAATGGTTTTGGAGACCACTACTCTACCAATTGAGCTACACCCGTAAGCATATCTGATTAAGATTTATTACAAATCTTAATCAGATATTATTTTTATTAATCTAAAATTTCTGTTACTTGACCAGCACCGACTGTTCTACCACCTTCACGAATCGCAAATTTTAAATTTAAATTTAAAGCGATTTCAGAAATTAATTCAACAGTTACTGTTAAGTTATCACCTGGCATAACCATTTCTACACCTTCTGGTAAGAAAATTTCACCGGTAACATCAGTTGTTCTAAAGTAGAACTGTGGACGATATTTATTATGAAATGGAGTATGTCTTCCACCTTCTTCTTTTTTCAAAATAACAACTGCTGCTTTGAATTTTTTATGAGGTTTAATTGATCCTGGTTTTCCAATAACCATACCTCTACGAATAGAGTCTTTATCGATACCTCTTAATAATAAACCAACGTTATCACCAGCTTCTCCTCTATCTAAAATTTTACGGAACATTTCAACACCAGTAACAACTGATTTTAATTTTTCTGCTCCCATACCAATTATATCTACTGGATCTCCAGAATTAATAACACCAGTTTCTATTCTACCAGTTGCAACTGTACCTCTACCTGTAATAGAGAATACATCTTCAACAGGCATTAAGAAAGTCTTATCAACATCTCTTGGAGGAAGTGGAATGTATGAATCGACAGCTGCCATTAATTCCATGATTTTTTCAACCCATTTTGGTTCTTTATTTAAACCACCAAGAGCTGATCCTTGAATAACAGGAGTATTATCGCCATCAAAACCGTAGAATGTTAATAATTCTCTAATTTCCATTTCAACAAGTTCTAATAACTCAGAGTCATCCACTAAGTCAACTTTGTTCATGAAAACAACTAACTTTGGAACACCTACCTGACGTGCTAATAGAATATGTTCACGAGTTTGTGGCATAGGACCATCAGTTGCAGCAACAACTAAAATTGCACCGTCCATTTGAGCAGCACCAGTTACCATGTTTTTAACGTAGTCAGCATGACCTGGACAGTCAACGTGAGCATAATGACGATTAGCTGTTGAATATTCAATGTGAGCTGTGTTAATTGTAATACCTCTTTCTTTTTCTTCAGGAGCATTATCAATTGAATCAAATGATCTGTATTCTGATAAACCAGCATCAGCTAATACTAAAGTAATAGCTGCAGTTAAAGTTGTTTTACCGTGGTCTACGTGACCAATAGTTCCAACATTCACATGTGGTTTGGAACGATCGAATTTTTCTTTTGCCATATAAATTGCTTATTAGGTGTTTACTATTTATTATTTATTGTTTAAAATATTTTCATTTAACTGAGCCATTGACGAGAGTTGAACTCGTGACCCCTTCCTTACCAAGGAAGTGCTCTA